>JANMPY010000149.1:0-1542 GCA_031370095.1 Betaproteobacteria bacterium | reverse complement strand
AAACGACTGCCTGCGCCGAAAGCGCCCAGCCATGTCGGCTTTAACAGCGATAGCTCGTTAGCCTTTGTGACGCTACAGGATTCCAACGAGCTCGCAGCCGTCGATCTCAAATCGCAAACGATGAAGTGGAAAATGCCGGTTGGCAAAATGCCCGCTGGCGTTTGGCTAACGCCGGACGACAAGTACGCCCTGATCGGCATGACGGGTGAAGATTACGTGCGGGTGATCGACTGGCGCGCGCAAAAGTCGGTGAAGAAAATCACCACCGGCAAGGGTGCGCATAATTTTCTGGCGATGGGCGATGGCAAACGATTGCTGGTGAGCAATCGCGTCTCCAACACCGTCAACATCATCGATCAATCCACGCTCGCCGTGATCGACACCATCAATGTGCCGGGCGGGCCCGATTGTATGGAGCTTACCAAAGACGGCAAGCAGCTATGGGTCACGTCGCGCTGGATCAAAAAAGTGACGGTCATCGACATGGCAAGCAAAAAAATCCTGAAGCAGATTCCGGTCGGTAAATCTCCGCATGGCATCTATTTTTTCAGCCACGCCGCGCGAAAGTAATTTGCGCTGACATGAAAAATTTCATTGCTTGCATCTTGGTTGCAGGGCTGGCAGGCGGCGTCGAAGCAGCGACTTGCAAAGGGTCTGTGTATCTCACGATTGATACCGGCCACATGCAGCCCGCTGAGGAAATGGCTTCGATCCTGAAAAAACACGACGTCAAAGCAACTTTTTTTCTTGCCAATGAAAAGACCAAACGCGGCGACACCTCGCTGGATCCATCGTGGACATCGTTCTGGAAAGCGCGCGCCAATGAGGGACACGCGTTCGGCTCACACACCTGGCGGCACTGGATGTTTCGAGGTGATGTTGGTGCCGACAAGGTGAGCTACGTGCCAGCGGGTGAAAAATCCGGCGAGACATTGGACGAGGCCGGTGTGTGTGCGGAATTGAGGCAATCTGAAACTGTTTTTAAGGCGATGACCGGGCGCGGCTTCGACGGCATCTGGCGCGCACCCGGCGGGAAACTCACGCCGAACGCGACGCGGTTTGCAGCCGCGTGCGGCTATCGTCACGTGCCGTGGAGCGCGGCGGGTTTTTCGGGCGATGAGTTGTCGAGCGACAAATTTCCCTCTGACGCGCTAATCAAGACTCAGATCAGCAACATCAAGGATGGCGATATCCTGCTATAACATCTAGGCATCTGGTCGCGGAAAGATCCACTTTATTTGCACTTCGATGAACTCATCAGCGGATTGAAGACCAAAGGTTTGTGTTTTGCGCGAATTCCTGAGCATCAGCAGTGGAAAAAGTAGATGTTTGATTTCTTGTTTAATTTCGTCACCGAACAATTTGCCGCGCTGCACGGACACGTGTTTGAAACTGGCGTGCTGCCGATCGTGCATGCGCTGGGCTTGGGCGGGTATGCCGAGCAAGCGTTCGATGGCACCGAAGTTTTTCTGATCGGTGCGATTGAAATTACCCTGCTCGCGATGGTACTGGGCGCGGTGGAAAAACTGCGGCCGGTCGAGG
>JANMPY010000110.1:0-2731 GCA_031370095.1 Betaproteobacteria bacterium | reverse complement strand
GGCAACGAACCCGATCATCACGCCAAATACGCTGGTTGCGATGACGGCAACTGCGATTGGCCAGTTCGAATGAGAAACAAATACGCCCGCAAGGTATGCGAAGGCCAGCACGCCAGTATTGACCAACGCAAAGCGTCCCAACTTTCGTGCGCTGATCGCCTCGTAAAATACAAATCGCGAATTGAGGAAGTACGAAAGCAGCGTTGCGACGACACAGCCAAGTAAGTTCGCAGTCGGCATTGCGAGCCCGGCGAATTCGAGCGCGCTCCATGCAACCACGAAGTGCGTGGCTGTATTACCGAGCCCGGCAATGCAGAATCGGCAGAATCGCCTGAGTCCAACGTTGAAATTCACTTGTTTTCCACAGATTCGATAAGCCAGCTAGAATCAGAACAAATATGCGCTACGCGTTTAGGGAGCCATCAGCCACGATTGGTGCACATAACTTCTGCTGTCGATGCGAATGGTGTGCAAGTAACCATCACACGACATTTAGAACGGCCCAATCCTCGTGACGTCTTCAATCCGCGCTTGCTGCTCAGACGCCGACAAAGCTTGCATCCACTTCACCAGAAGGTACGGATGCTCGGTCTGGACAAACCCAGCGCGCAAATCGACGCGCAGTGCTT
This sequence comes from Betaproteobacteria bacterium, assembly GCA_031370095.1. Lineage (GTDB taxonomy): Bacteria > Pseudomonadota > Gammaproteobacteria > Burkholderiales > Usitatibacteraceae > UKL13-2. The sequence continues at coordinate 2,102 of JANMPY010000110.1, read as the reverse complement.
TCAAATCGCCGCAATAACCAAACCACGCCGCACAGTCGGTCAGCTTCGTCGCCGCCGTTTCCATCATGATCTGCGCGATGCCGCTACGCGCGCTGCATTCGGCGAAATGCGGCTTTGCCAGCCGACGATAGAAGTTTTTCTGCACTGCGAGTCCGCCTTCGAGATAAACATCCTTGTATTTAATCCAATTGCAAAAGCCCACGCATTCTTCGATACCATCGGGCCAGGTGTAGATCGCGACAAATTGCCGCCAATCTTCGGGCTGAATTTGGGTGTCGAGAATTTTGTAAGCGGCCGACACCGGGAACGCACTGTTGAACGATTCCTGAAACAGCGCACCCGCGTAGCTTGCCGCGTCTTTTGTTTCGAATACTTTTAGTGCATCGTCGAATGTGGTCATGGGGGCGCGGCCTTCGGATGATTCAACACACTGCGGGATGCTAAAAACCTGTCGTCTTCGCGATCAACCACAAGGGTTGCGCCGAGCCTCGGCGACAGCTCTCTTTGCGTTACCTCTTTGTACAAACTCAAGCATGGTTGCGGCTCCCAGGCCATTTTATGCCTGAAACCCGCACCAAATGGCGCTTTACGTATTTTTTTGCGGCTGCAGCGTGCTAGGTAAGCTTGCCATGACACTGCTTGAATTTCTTGCCCGAGCCGCACCAGCACGGCTCATTGCGGCCGACCTTGATGTCGCCGCGCACATACGGTTGCGCGGCGTCTGTTTGCGCTTGCTGCTTTGCGGCTTGGTCATTGTCGGCCAGCGCTTCATCGTAATCGGCGTGATGGTATTGCACGTTTTGCGCCGATTTTGCGGCGGCTTCTTCCGCCACTTTTTCAGCTTCAGCGACTTGCTCTGCCGAGCGCACTTGCACCTGTATCAGCACTTGCGTCACTTCGCGTTTGATGCCGTCGAGCATGTTGCTGAATAACTCGAACGCCTCGCGTTTGTATTCCTGCTTCGGCTGTTTTTGCGCGTAGCCGCGCAGGTGAATGCCCTGCCGCAGGTAGTCGAGCGATGCCAGGTGCTCGCGCCAGTGTGAGTCGATGGATTGCAGCATGATCGAGCGCTCATACTGGTGAAGCAGCGCGGGATCGACATCTTTGAATTTGGCGCTGTATTCGGCGTTCGCCTGCTCAACGATGCGCATGGCAATTTTTTCGCCGTCGATTTCTTCTTCTGATTTCATCCATTCGCCAATCGGCGCCTGAATGTTGAAGTCAGCGGCGAGCGTAGTCGTAAGCGTCGGGACATCCCACTGTTCTTCGACTGTATTAGGTGGCACAAATTGATTCACCACCCCTTCGAGCACACCGCCGCGCATGCCGACGATGGTTTCGGAAATGTCATCGGCGTCGAGCAATTCATTGCGCTGCAGGTAAATCACTTTGCGCTGGTCGTTGGCGACGTCGTCGTACTCGAGCAATTGTTTGCGCATGTCAAAGTTGCGCGCCTCTACTTTGCGCTGGGCGTTTTCGATTGAGCGCGAAACCATGCCGGCCTCAATCGCTTCGCCCTCAGGAATCTTCAAGCGCGCCATGATCGCTTTGAGCCGATCACCGGCGAAAATTTTCAGCAGCGGGTCTTCAAACGACAGAAAAAAACGTGACGAACCCGGATCGCCCTGTCGGCCCGCACGACCGCGCAATTGATTGTCGATACGCCGCGATTCATGGCGCTCGGAGCCGACGATATGCAGGCCGCCCGCAGCGACCACGGTGTTATGCAGCACGTCCCAATTGGTTTTGACCTCACTAATGCGCAGCTCTTTATGCGCGTCGGAAAGCGTCTCATCGGCCTTGATGGCGCGCATTTCCGGATCAGGATTGCCACCCAGAACAATATCGGTACCGCGACCTGCCATGTTGGTGGCAATGGTGATTTGTTTTGGTTTGCCGGCTTGGGCGACGATATCGGCTTCACGCGCGTGTTGCTTCGCGTTCAAGACTTCGTGTGGAAGTTTTTCTTTGGTGAGCAACGCGGAAAGCAATTCCGAATTTTCAATCGAGGTGGTGCCGAGCAGCACCGGCTGGCCGCGCGCATGGCAATCCTTCACATCGATGACGATGGCGTTGTGCTTTTCTTTTGCGCTGATGTAGAC
>JANMPY010000094.1:0-10100 GCA_031370095.1 Betaproteobacteria bacterium | reverse complement strand
GGTGGTTCGCAAGGCAGGCCATGCGACGCGCTTTGGTGTGATTTATTACGGCTCGACCAGCCCGGCGATGCATGAGGCATTGGATGTATTAAATGAGGCCGGACTGCATCTGGATGCCATGCGGATACGCTCGTTTCCGTTTGCCGATGAGGTACTCGAATTCATTGCCGCACACGACGATCTTTTCGTGGTCGAGCAAAATCGCGACGCGCAACTGCGCACACTGCTCATCACCGAAGGCGCGATCAATCCTGCGGTGTTGACACCTGTGCTGCATTACGACGGCACGCCGATCACCGCGCGTTTCATCGTCAATGAAATTTCGCAAAATCTGAAAGCACTGAATGTTGCGCCGTTGCATTCGGTGACACTAAATGCGGCAGCTTCCAAGCGCACCAGCAAGGGAAACAAATGACCTACCTCACCAAGCCAAAACTGCACCATCCGAAATTACCGCTCAACAAGCTTGGCTACACGCGCCGCGATTACGAGGGCGCGATCTCGACACTGTGCGCAGGTTGCGGACACGACTCGATCAGCGCCGCCATCATTCAGGCGTGCTTCGAGCTCGATTTGCCGCCGCACCGCATCGCCAAGCTCTCAGGTATCGGCTGCTCATCCAAAACACCAACCTATTTCCTCGGCAATTCGCACGGCTTCAACAGCGTGCATGGCCGCATGCCCTCGGTGTTGACGGGTGCCAATCTCGCCAATCGCGATTTGATTTATTTGGGTGTATCCGGCGACGGCGATTCGGCCTCCATCGGACTCGGCCAGTTCGCGCACGTCATGCGGCGCGGCGTGAACATGACCTACATTGTCGAGAATAATGGAGTCTATGGACTGACCAAGGGACAATTTTCCGCGACCTCTGATCGTGGCTCAAAAAGCAAGCGCGGCGCGGTCAACGCGGACGAGGCGATTGATCTCGTCGGCCTCGCCATGCAGCTTGGTGCCACCTACATCGCGCGTAGTTTTTCCGGCGACAAACAGCAATTGGTGCCGCTGATTCAAGGTGCGATCATGCATCAGGGTGCTGCTTTCATCGACGTGCTCTCGCCGTGTGTGGCGTTCAACAATCACGAAGGCTCGACCAAGAGCTACGACTTTGTTCGTGAGCACAACGAAGCGGTAAATTTTCTGGATGTGATCAAGTTTCGCGAAGAAATCACCACCGAATATGCACCGGGCGCGTTGCAGGAAATTGAGCAGCACGATGGTTCGGTGTTGCGGCTGCGCAAACTACACGAAAATTACGACCCGACGGATCGCATCACGGCGATGAATCACTTGCAGGAAAGCCGTGCCAAGCGGGAGATTGCGACGGGACTATTGTTCCTTGATGGCGAGCCGGTCGATCTGCACGCGGCGGCTAATACGGTCGAGGTGCCGCTCAATCTGCTCGATGACGCCGCGCTGAATCCGGGAGCGGCGGCGCTGGAGAAATTGAATGCGTCGTTGCGGTAGGCGGCTTCGCTATTTGGACGTCCAGGCATCGAAGTCGAGCTTATCCACATCGAACTTCGCGTGAACCGGCGCGGCACTCGCCTTCATTTCCGCTTCGGCTTTGTGAAACGCCTCGGCGAGCTTGAAGCTGATTTTTGCCAGACTCTCCGGGCTCGCTGTGATTTTGGCAGCGGCATCGGTGACGACGATGGCCTCGCTGGCGAGATGCACATAAATCTTCGCCGCCATTTCCCGCACCGGATCGTGAACCGTCGCGTGCTTGCTACCGGGATTATTACTACTGCTGTGTTGGGCTGACATTTGTTCATCCATACATCGTTGGGAAGCTTCGAATCGTACGCTTAATGCGCGTGCGGTGGTTCATTTTTCGGCGACCACCACCAGCCGGTCATTCGACGACTCAGCCCCCCACGCCTCGCCCGCGCGACCGAGCATCTGCCGCACGGCCGAGCCGCGTGTCGTGCTCGGAAAGCTCGCCCATTTTTGCATGCTCGGGTCAAACCGCATGATCGCGTTGGATGTCCATTCGGTAATCCACACCATGTCTTTGTCGTCGACGTACACCGAATACGTCTGCGGATTGTCGACCGGCGGCTTGAACATTTTCCAGCTTTGGTCGGCCGGGTTGTACATTGATAGATTGCCGGACAGCCATTCGGCGACCCATATCTGTCCGCGGGAATCGGACCAGACACGGCGCGCGCCCTGATTCTTTGTCGGCGGCTCAATCACTGTTACTTTTCCCGATGTGACATCGATTTTGGCGATGTGATTGCCCGCGAGCGACGCGTAATAAATATCGCCAGACGGTGTCGCAGCGATACCATAGGGCCCACGTCCCTTTGGCGCAGGCCACACCCGCACTTCGCCGCTTTTAGGGTCGACGCTGCCGTAGAAACCCGCCTGGCCGGTGTACCAAAGCACGCCGTTCCGGTCGAACGCGGCGGTATTCAGATTGGTGTACGGCGTACCTTTGGGTAATGGAAAAACTTTCACCGCGCGCGTTTTGGCGTCGACCCGCACAATCGCGTTCCGGCCGCTATCAGTCAACCACGCCGCGCCGTCGGGGCCGACGATCACGCCATGCGGCGAAGAGCCTTTGCCCAGTGCGATGTGTTCGGTCTTGCCGGTACGCGGATCGAGAATGCCTAATTCTCCACTACGCTGCGCCGTGTACCAGACGTTGCCATCAGGTGCCGCAGCAACGTCGTGCGGATGGCTGCCCTTGGGTACGGGGTAGTAGCGCACGTCGGCGGCGAAGGTCGGCGCTGTGGCGCATAAGCCCAGTGCGGCAATCGCAATTTGTTTTTTCAACGTTTGCAACATGGTGTTCTCCTTGGCGGCCTTTGCTGCGAATGTCACGTTAGGGATGATAGAGCGAGTGTGACCATCGTGTTGCGCTTCGGTTCTCGGCTGGCAGTGAAATAGGCATGTAGAGCCAGCATTCATGCGGCTTGCAGGCCGAAATAGCTTGTAAAGCCGCGCCAGTACTAGCGCGTCCGCATTTCGCCTACCCAATCGGCAGGCACCGCGAAATTCAAATTCTGTCCAACCTTGTTCTGGAACGTAACCACGCCGACCATCCGTCCCGACGTATCAAACAAGCCGCCGCCGCTGGAGCCCGGCGAGACCGGCGCGGTGGTCTGAATCATCTTGCCGCCCTGCATCTCGCGCAGCCCCGAGACGATGCCGTCACTGATTGTTAAATCCAGCCCTTGCGGCGCGCCGACCGCGTAGACGCGTTGACCCACGCGTAGCGAATCGATGCTGCCGAGGCTGACGGCTGGTGCGCGCAGTCCGACCACGTTGAGCAGGCACAAATCACGTTCTTCGTTGGCGACTTCCACCGATGCCGAATATGACACGCCGCCGAGCTTGACTTCGAGCGTGTCGCCACGCAATGCAACGTGGCAATTGGTGATCACAGCACCCGGCCCGATCACGACGCCGCTACCACTTGCGACAGGCGCGCCGGCGGAATTGGCGACGTTGATGCGCACCACACTTTGCGAAACCTGATTGAAAATATCTTCCGCTGTGCGTGGCCCGGAAGGTGCGGCACCCGCTGAAATGGATTTTGTATCGGCCTTGCTCGTGGCGGCAGTGTCGCCGCTACCGTCGCCTGTGGTCGCGGCTCCCGCCGCCAACGGCGTTGGTTGTGCGCCGCCTGGGAGCGCGCCACCGCTTGATGGCTTTCCGGATCTCATCCAGAAGATGAGCCCTAGCAAAATCAGGCCACCGATAAATACTTTGCCGAAACCGCTTGCCCAGACGCGTCCGATCAACGTTCGCGCTTCGTCAGAATTTTCGTCGCGGGACCGTTTCTGCGTTACCGCCTGCGCCGAACGCCCGCTGAGATCGTAGGACATGCGCTGCACCGGATCGACCAGCACTTCGAATGCCTTGCGCAACGCGGCACGCGTTTTCGGATCGGTGTCGTGATCCCGCGCGAGCGCTTCAAGTGCGCGCTGGTAGCCGAGTGCAATCTCGTCGCGCTTGGCGTCAATCGCCACGTCGAGAAGCTGGTAATAGGTTTGCGGTGATGCCATTTAATAGCTATGCGGCGGCGGCAAAAAATCGCGTCTGCATTTCGTCGAGCCCCAGTGTGTGCAGCACATCGCGCAAGCGTTCGGCAGGTCGTTTACGCGGGAGGTCTTTATACGACGCAATGATGAGCTCGTTTTTCATCGAGTGTTCCCAGCCGACCAGCTCGGTGACGTTCACCTGATAGCCGTGCGCTTCGAGCTGCAGACAGCGCAAAACGTTGGTGATCTGGCTGCCAAATTCGCGGGTGTGCAGCGGGTGACGCCAGATTTCGGTTAGCGCACTGGCGGCCAGATTTTTCGCTTTGTTTTTTTTAAAAACGCTGGCAACTTCTGCCTGACAGCACGGCACCAGCACAATAAATCGCGCCTGTTTTTTGAGTGCGAACTGAATCGCGTCGTCCGTCGCCGTATTGCACGCGTGCAGTGCCGTCACCATGTCGACGCGTGTCGGCAAAGCCTGCGACACAATCGATTCGGCGACCGATAAATTCAGGAACGTCATGTTGGGAAAATCGAGCTTCGTGGCGAGTGCCTGCGATTTTTCAACCAGCGAATCGCGACTTTCGATGCCGTAGATTCTCGGCGCACCACTTAGGGATTTGAAAAATAAATCGTAAAGAATGAAACCCAGATAAGACTTTCCCGCGCCATGATCGACGAGCTGGATATCGGCATGGTTCAGCAGCAGTTCCTGCAGCAAGGGCTCGATAAACTGGGTGAGGTGATAGACCTGCTTTAACTTGCGGCGGCTGTCCTGATTCATCCTGCCGTCGGACGTCAGGATGTGCAGCTCTTTGAGCAGCTCGAGCGATTGTCCGGGACGGATATCGACTGCCCGATCAGCGGGCTTATCGGTCGTTGCCCGGTCGACAGCTAATTTGGGTTCAACGGCCGCCATCAAACGCAATCAAGCAGCGGGCTTTTCCTCGTCCGGCGGCGCAACCGGTGCGCCGGTTTCGGTATCCACCGCCTCACCTTCGGCTGCAGTCCCAGCACCTGCTTTGCGCTGCTGCTTTTCTTCTTTTTTAGCTTTCTTGGCGAGCTCGCGCTGGCGTTTTGCGAAATTATAATTTGGCTTTACCAATTGGTGGTCCTTTCTGGATGATCGCGTGGTGTGACTGGTCGCAGCAAATTGCCTGCTTGGCTGATTCTAGCCTAATCGCCCGGCGAAATGACGCGACTTCAACGCGAAATCGACCATCGCGTCAGATCACGCGCTGCTGGCCAGCTGCAATTCATGCGTGCTAAGCCAGCGCCATTGGCCCACCGCCAAATCGTCTGGCATCCGCAATTGCCCAATCTGGCTGCGGTGCAGACTCTGCACGTGGTTGCCCGCTGCCACCAGCATGCGTTTCACCTGATGATATTTCCCCGACGCCAGTGTGAGTTGCAACACCCCGTTCGTTGTCAGCGCTGCAGCCAGCGCACGTACCGGCTCGGGGCTGTCATCAAGCACCACGCCCGCGAGCAATTGCGCGAGCTGCGTTGGTGTGACTGCCTCACTGGTCGTCACTTCGTATACTTTCGGCACCTCATGTTTTGGCGAAGTGGTGCGGTGAATGAATTGACCATCATCGGAAAACAGCAGCAACCCGGTCGTGTCCTGATCGAGCCGCCCCACCGCTTGCACGTCGCGCGTGCGTAACGGCGCAGGCAACAGGCTGTACACGCTGGGGTGTGATTTTGGTTTTTGCGAGCATTCGAAATCGGCCGGCTTATGCAGCATCAGGTAAGCCTTCGCGTGATATTGCCAACGCACGCCGTCGACGTAAAATTCCAACCCTTCGCCATCGGTTGAAAGTGCATCCCATGCCGAAGCTGCATCGGTGCAGACACGGCCATCGATTGCGACAGCGCCGCGTGCAATCAACAAGCGGCACAGTTTCCGCGCACCGAATCCCTGACTGAAAAGAATTTGTTCGAGCGTCATTTTCGCCATACGCTTGCCAGCCACGGCTGCTGATTGCGCGGCAGACCGGGCGGACGGTAGTAGTGCGTCAATTCGCTGAATCCCGCCGCCGACATGAATGTGCGCCAACGATCAAGATCGTGATACGTGCCGTAGCGGTCGTCGTACCAGCCCTCCGTGTTATCGCCGTGCGGGTTCGATGCGAGGAGCGCGCCGCCAGGCTTTAAGCATGCATACAAAGTCTGCAGGACACGCGGTAATTCCTGGCTCGGCACATGAAACAGCGCAGCGTTTGCGAACACGCCGTCGAAAGCCGCCGCCGGTAAATCGAGTTTGAGAAAATCCTGATGCAAAACTTCGCAGCCGCTATGGGCGCGGGCCATCGCCGCAAACTGCGCCGAGCCCTCCAGCCCGACCGCACGGTGGCCACGATCCGCAAAAACCTTCAAGTCGCGCCCCGGTCCGCAGCCGAAATCGAGAATCGTAAACGGCGGTTTGCCCTCAATGTAGTGCAGCAGTGACTCAATGTTTTGACTGACATCGTGACCGCGCGTGCCCTCCCAGAAATCGTCGGCGCGCTGGTCGTAGTGTCCGACGGTGCTGTCGGTAATTTTGTCGAGGTCTTTGGGGTTGAGTTTCATGCTGCGAGAATGGTGTCGGCTCGACGTTTATCAAATTGAATAACACCAATACCGGCGCGGTTCGCAAGGCGTTTCCACCTCGAGAGCCGCATAGGCGCTGGGGTTTGCCCGGGGGTGCGAAAAAGGCTGACCATCACGCGTGTCGCCTGATGGAGGCCGCAATCGTGCTCACCAAGGCATCAATATGGCTAGTCTCCACCGTGTAGGCGGGGCACAGCACCAGATTTTCACCGGCAACACGCAGCAGCACGCCGCGCGCAAAACAATCCAGAAAAATATCATAGCCGCGTTTGCCCGGTGCGCCCGCGATCCCCGCCAGCTCGACCGCACCGGCCAGGCCGAGACTGCGTATGCCGATCACGTTCGGCAGATTTTTGAACGCGCTGTGCATCGCGTCGCCAAGTATTTTTCCCATCTCACCAGCACGCGCGAACAGATTTTCCTCCTTGAAAATGGTCAGCGTCGCAATCGCCGCCGCACACGCGACCGGGTGACCCGAGTAGGTGTAGCCGTGAAAAAACTCGATGGCGTGGTTGGGACTTTTTTCAGTGGCCTTCATCATCGTGTCGTAAATATGCTCGCGACAAATCACGCCACCCAGCGGCATCACGCCGTTGGTCACACATTTGGCGAAATTCAACATGTCCGGCACGACGCCATAAAAATCGGCGGCAAAATTTACCCCCATGCGGCCAAAGCCGGTGATGACCTCATCGAATATCAACAGGATGCCGTGCTTGTCGCAAATTTCACGCAGTCGTTTCAGATAGCCTTTCGGCGGCAGGTACCAGCCGGCACTTCCCGCGACCGGCTCGACGATGATGGCCGCGATGTTGCCCGGGTCATGCAGTGGCAGCAGGCGTTGTTCGAGCTCCAGCAGCAAGTCTTCTTTCCACTCGGGCTCGACACCATTGATGTAGGCGTGATTGACCGGGTCGTGGATAAACCGCAAATGATCGACGCGTGGCAACAATGCGCTGCCGAATACTTTGCGATTGGCCGGAATGCCGCCGACACTCATGCCACCAAAACCAACGCCGTGGTAGCCGCGCTCACGGCCAATAAAAACATTGCGATGCCCTTCACCGCGCGCGCGCTGATAGGCCAGCGCGACTTTCAGCGAGGTATCGGCCGCCTCGCTGCCAGAATTACAGAACAACACTTTGTTCAAATCACCCGGCGCCAATGCCGCGATCATCGAAGCGGCCTTGAATGCCTGATCGTTGCCAACCTGAAACGCGGTCGCGTAATCGAGCTTGTCAAGCTGCGCCTTGATGGCCTCGTTAACCGGTTTGCGGTTGTGGCCCGCCGCGACGCACCACAGACTGGAAATGCCATCGAGTACTTGACGGCCATCGTCGGTGGTGAAATACAAGCCATCAGCGGCAACAAAGACGCGCGGATGTTCGTGGAAATGCCGGTTGGGCGTGAACGGCAACCAGTGGTTATCCATATTAAAATTTTCTTTCGCCATGGCGATTTTCCTTTGACGGGTCTGGGGCGTGGCGGGCATAGGATAGCCGTTTTGCGATTGCCGAAACACGCGCCACGCAATTGCGACGGCTGACGGGAACTACCAGCGGTTCGTCATGATCTCAGTGCTGAACCATCGAGCCGCGAAAATCGCGCCCGCCTCCCGCATAATTATGCCAATGCCCTTAATTCCGATTTTCGCCGCTGCTGCCGGCGCCATCAATCCCGACCCCGCGCCGCCACGCATCCCCGATCTGCTGCGCGATATCAAGCCACGCACGCTGCGGCGCATCGCCATTGGCTTGGGCATTTCGTTTTGCTTGCACGTACTATTTTTTGTCTTTGCGCCGAAGCGCGACACCAAAGAAGAAATAAATATTCCGGGCTCGCAAGGCCCGCTGGTGGTGCAATTAAGCCCTGCCGCAAAACCTTCACCGCCGGTCGCCGCACCACTCGTTCCCCAGCAACCGACCCCGCCGGTGCGCCCGCGCACGCCGCCCCCGCCGCGGATGATGACGGTGCCCAGCCTCACGCCGCAGACCACACCGCTGGTGCCAGAGCCGCCCATCGCACCCTCGCCAGCGCGTCCGCCGGAAGCGGCACCGACCGATTTCATGAGCATGGTGAACGCCAACCGCGAGCGTCGAAAGGCTGCCGAGGCGGCTGCCGGTGGTCGTGGCCGTGACCCGACAGCGGACGATATTGCGATGGCCAATATAAATCGCAATGCGCAGTCGCTAAGGCCGCGGGACGGCACCAGCGGCGTGTTCCAAATATTGAGCAAGGGTCACCGCGCCGCACAGTTTTCGTTTCGCGGCTGGACCGATGATGTCAGCAACAGCCGTCGCGAGGTCATTGATGTCGATGCCGGGCTGAACGGCAATATCGAGTTGGCCATCGTGCGTCGCATGATCGCGCTGATCCGCACCCACTATCAGGGAAATTTCAACTGGGATTCGCACCGGCTTGGTCGCGTGGTGGCGCTATCTGCGCGTGTTGAAGACACGGCGGGACTGGAGGAATTCATGATGCGCGAGTTTTTTTAGTGCGGTCTGAACCTTAGCAGTTCAATCAATTATTCAGACGCAATCGGTATCAGGCGATATCGATTTCAGTCCTGAATCGACCGACCTCGCGCGAACCGCGGCTGTTACAATTCAAGTTACAAATTGTAACCGTGCGAAGCTGCGTCACTAAGCCGCGTCAATTTCAACCCGATCACACAACAGCGGCCACAAATTCTGATGAGCGCTATCAAAAGTCCACTCGACCGAGGATCGATTCCGCAAGGGTTTGTCGTAATTTGTGTTGTGCTCGCATATTGCCTGCCGGGCTTGATCGGACACCAACCATGGAAGCCCGACGAAGGCTATATTTTCGCTGGCATTTTCCATATGCTACAGACCGGCGACTGGATCGTGCCGTATTTGGCGGGCGAGCCGTTCATGGAAAAACCGCCGCTATACCATTGGGTGGCAGCGGCGACGGCGACACTTGCCAGCCCGTTGTTGCCGCTGCACGATGGCGCGCGTCTGGCAAGCGGCGTCTTTATCGGTATCACGTTATGGGCGACCGCATTGTCGAGCCGCCTTGCCTGGGGCGAAGGCCGTGGGCGCATCGCCGTTCTTATCATGCTCGGTACACTCGGCTTACTCAATACCATCCCGTTGATGCTGCCGGATCTGCCGTTGATGACCGGCTTCGCGCTGGCGACACTGGGATTGGTTGCGCACGCATATAACCGCAAATGGGCGTTCCTCGCACTGGGTGCTGGTGTGGGCGTGGGTTTTCTGGCAAAGGGTCTGCTGGCACCGGGTGCAATTGCCCTCGCCGCCATCGCGTTGCCGCTGTGCGCGAAGGGATGGCGCGACCGCCGTTATTTGCGGCTCTTGTTGCTCGCTTTGCTGGTGGCGATGCCGTGGTTAATCATTTGGCCGACGTTGCTCTATATGCGCGACGCCGTGTCATTCACCACGTGGTTATGGGACAACAACATCGGACGATTTGTCGGCTTTTCGGTCGAGGTACTGGGTGCGGCGAGCGAACGCGGTTTTTGGACCAAGG
>JANMPY010000090.1:0-10659 GCA_031370095.1 Betaproteobacteria bacterium | reverse complement strand
CGCAACGACACATTTGGACGGACGACGCCATCGCCACTGCCGCCATCGAGGGCGAGCGCTTGAATATCGATGTCGTGCGTTCGTCGGTCGCGCGCCGCCTGGGGCTCAGCAACGAGCACATTCCGCAGGTGTCCCGCAATGTGGAGGGCTTGCTGGATGCGATGGAAGATGCCACGACCCGTTCGGATAGTGATCTCAGCCACGACCGTTTGTGCCTCTGGCAGGCCGGGCTCTTTCAGGGAGACGCATACGCCGTGCTCAAAGGCGTTGCCATCGGGCAATACCGGGCGCGAGCGGAGCCGATGCAAATTATCAGCGGCCCGGTGGGCAAAGAGACCGTGCATTACGAAGCACCGCCATCGGCCGCTGTACGCGCGGAAATGAATCAACTTATCGATTGGTTCAATCGCACCCGACACGCGCCGTCGGACCGCAATGTCGTGCCCGAAAACGCGCTCGATGGCATCGTCCGCGCGGGTCTCGCGCATCTGTGGTTCGAGGTGATTCACCCGTTCGAGGATGGCAATGGACGCGTTGGGCGGGCGATTATCGATATGGCGCTCGCACAAGACGCGAAGCCACTGAATTTACCCTACCGCCTGCATGGCGTTTCGCGGGAACTGCATCGCCGCCACGCCGAATACTACGCAGCCTTGAACGCTGCCTCGCGTGGCGATGGCGACGTATCCGCATGGCTATTGTGGTTCATCAATGTCTTCGCTACCTCATGCGACAACGTGGCGCGCTTGATCGACGAATCGCTGGCGCGCACACGATTTTGGTCGGATCATCGCGAAGTCGCACTCAACGACCGTCAGCGAAAAGCGCTGAACAAAATGCTTGAAGCGGGGCCAGGACAATTCGAGGGTGGCATGACCGCACGCAAGTATGTCGCACTCACAGGGGTATCACCCATCACCGCAACGCGCGACCTCACTGAACTGTCCGAACGCGGACTTCTCCTGCGAAAAGGCGACGGACGCTCGACGTACTACAATCTCTCGCTAGATGGCTGGGGCTGGATGCCAACGCCCCGTGCCAACAAAATCGCCCCGTAACGTCGACGAGAATATGAACAAAGCCATCTTCCTCAGCTACTCATCGCAAGATGCCGACACCGCGCGCCGCATCTGCGACGCCCTGCGCGCGGCGGGACTCGAAGTCTGGTTCGATCAATCTGAATTGCGCGGCGGCGATGCGTGGGATGCTTCGATTCGCAAACAGATCAAGGAATGCGCGCTGTTCGTGCCGATCATCTCGGCCAGTACCGATGCGCGGCCCGAAGGTTATTTCCGGCTTGAGTGGAAGCTCGCGGTGGATCGTTCGCACTTGATGGCGGACGATCAGCCGTTCTTTGTGCCAGTGATTCTCGGCAACACGCCGGAGCCTTCCGCCCGCGTGCCGGAAAAATTTCGTGAGCGGCAGTGGACGCGTTTGACCGACCATGCATCGATAACTGCGTTTGCCGAGCGGGTTGGCAAACTCATTGGTGGGAGCGGCTTCCCGGGCAGAAATGCCTCAAACACCGCGCCAAATGGCGATCTCGCGAATTCCGTAGAGCGGGCAAAACGTAGTGTGCCCACCGATCAAACATCCGAGGCGCGTAGGCACGCTGCGCCCGCTGTGTCGCCGCTGCCACCCTACGAGCCTGAGCGTGGCGACAACAGCGCCGCCGCACCAACGCCACCCGCGCCCAATCCATCAACGCCATCCTCGACCGCAGGCGCAAGAAAGGGTCGGGCATGGACCATCGCGGTCGCATTGTGTGCGCTGCTGGTCGCCGCGATTGTCATCGGTGTCGCCGTCGACCACCAGCGAAAGACGCGATTCGTGGACGAGGGTCTCCCGCGGGTGGCCGAACTCAGCCGCGCGGGCAAGTTCATGGAGGCATTTCTGCTGGCGCGCGAGATTGAAAGTGCCGGGGCCGCCGACAACCTGACCCCTGCATTGCGCAACGAGTATTCACGGGTCGTCAACGTCACCTCCACGCCTCCCGGCGCGAAGATCGAACTGCGCACCTACGACGCGAAAAAGAGCGACGGCACCTGGGTCATGATTGGTACGGCGCCGCTTGAAAAGGTGACCGTGCCGCGAGGCGTAATGGAGTGGCGTGCCACGATGCCTGACGGTGCGGTTCACCAGCTCGTGCAGGCGGCAACACCCAACATGGCGCTCGCGTTCGCGCCGAAGAAGGAGGGGGCCGATGGCGCTGATGGTGGCGTGGTGCCGGTGGCGGCAGGAACCATCAGCGTCGGCGGGTTGATTGGTCTGAAAGTGGCGCAGGAGGTGAAGCTCGATGCGTTTGCGATCGATCGACTGGAAGTGCGCAATCGCGACTACGCGCGCTTTGTGGCCGCCGGCGGTTACGTCAAGGACGAATATTGGCAGGTACCCATGATGGATGGCGCGCGGGCTGTTCCGTTCTCGGAAGCCATGAGCCGCTTCAAGGACGCCACCGGCCGGCCCGGCCCGGCAACGTGGAAGCTGGGCAGCTTCGCCGAGGGCGAGGGCGAGTTGCCGATGCGCGGCGTGAGCTGGTACGAGGCCGCAGCCTACGCGCGCTTCGTGGGCAAGGAATTGCCGACGCTGTACCACTGGTATCACGCCGATTCGGCTGGCGGCACCTTCTTGCTGGTGCCGACCATCCTTCCCTCGGCCAACTTCAGCAGCAAAGGGCCGCGCACATCGGCCGGCAGCCGCACCATCGGCGCATTCGGCGCGGTGGACATGGCAGGCAATGTGCGGGAATGGGTGGCCACCCGCACCAATAAAGGCCTTGCGATTGCCGTCGGCGGCTCTTGGCAGGACGTGCAATACCAGTACAGCTACGCGACCCCGTACTCGCCGTGGGCGCGTGTGGAAGACATCGGCTTTCGCTGCATGACGCGAACCGACAAGGCGCGAAATGAAAAAGCGGAGGCACCTGCCGAGGAAACCAAGCTGCGCGGAAGTGCCGACCGAAAACCGGTGACGGATGCCGAGTACGCCGTCTACACGCGATTCTTTGAGAAGAGTCGCGCGCCGCTCGATGTACGCACCGAGCCTGGGGATTCGCCCGCCTCGCCCTATTGGACGCGAACCAAAGTGAGCTACGCCACCGGCTACGGCAACGAGCGCATGAATGCGTATCTTTATCTGCCTAAAAACGCCAAGCCGCCGTTTCAGGCGGTGGTGTTCATGCACGGTTCCGGCATTCTGCAAATCAACAAGCCCTACGACAAGGTGGGCGAAACGGCCGAGGCCAACTGGGTTGCCCCGGAGATGCTGGTTCGCGGCGGTCGGGCGTTGCTGGTGCCGATCTGGAAGGGCAGTTATGAACGGTATGCCGACATCGAAGCAGATCGCGACTTTTATCGCGAGCGCTCGCCTCAGTGGGTCAGCGAAATGCGGCGCAGCGTGGACTTTCTGCAAACGCGCAATGAGATCGACAAAGACCGCATTGGATACTATGGTTTGAGCCTCGGTGCTCTTTGGGGCCCCATGTTGCTGGCGATGGAACCGCGCATCAGCGCCTCGGTGTGGCTTGCGGGAGGCCTGGAAGGCGCGCTCGACGATGGCGATTACCTGACGCCGGAGTTCGACGGCGCGACCTACGCGCCGCGCGTGAAGGCGGCGGTGCTGATGATCAATGGCCGCGAGGACATCCGCTTCCCCTATGAAACCTCGCAAGTGCCGCTGTTCAAACTGCTGGGCAGCCCGCCGGACAAGAAAGCGCACAAGACCTACCCGGGCGGACACTCGACGCTCGGCTGGTTCGACGACATGACGCGCGACACGCACGATTGGTTTGATCAACAATTCGGGCCGGTGAAACCGGCTACGCCACCCGCCAGTGCCAAGTGAATGTCCTTGGGTGTCAGCGTTCATGCTATCATGCGGCATGAATTGTTGAAGGAGCGTTGACATGGCTATTCAGACCAAAATCGTCGGCACCAGCGGGCAAATTTCCATCGGCAAGCAATATGCCGGACAGCAGGTGATCATCGAGGAAATCGAACCCGGCGAATGGCGCATTCAAACGGCCATCACCATCCCCAAAAGCCAGGCCTGGGTGCATACCCAAGCCACCCAGGCGGAGCTTGATCGCGCACTCGACTGGACTGCGAAAAACCCACCGAAGAAATCCTCTGTTGCAACGCTTTCAAAAAAGTTGAGCGTCGCCAGTGGCCGTCGCAAGTAGCCGCGTCTTACTCGATTTGAACAATCCGGTGTTTCTGGAGAGCCTGTTCAATCTCGAGAAGAACGACAAAATCCAGCTCATCAAGCAACTCGAAAAAATCAGCAAGCTCATGTGGGCGGATGTGCAACGCGATCCGGGTCTGAAGTGGGAAAAGATTCATCCCATTCCCGTCGGATTACAACGCCAATTAGACGACAAACAACGCACTCTCTACAGCATCCGCCTCACGCAGGCCGAACGCGCGGTCGTCCTGCGCGAGGGTGATTACATGCGGTTTCTGGCGCTGCCGAAAGATCATGATTCCACATATGTTTGATGGCCTGAGCCGATGACGCAGGCCATTTTTCTTGCCTACGCCTCCCAAGACGCCGAAGCCGCAAGACGCCTGTGCAATGCCATGCGCGCGGCTGGCCTGGAGGTGTGGTTCGACCAAAGCGAACTGCGTGGCGGTGATGCGTGGGATGCCTCGATTCGCAAGCAGATTAAGGAATGCGCGCTGTTCATCCCGATTATTTCCAATAACACTCAGGCGCGCGAGGAAGGCTACTTCCGTCTCGAATGGAAGCTCGCGGTGGATCGTTCGCATCTGATGGCGGATAACAAAGCGTTCTTCGTGCCAGTGATATTGGGTGACGTGTCGGAACCCTCAGCATTGGTGCCGGACAAATTCCGTGAGCGGCAATGGTCGCGGCTCAATGATGCAGCCGCCATAGCCGATTTTGCCGCTCGCGTGAGCAAACTCCTTGCTGGAGGCGGATCGCGGGGCAAAAAGTCCACAGAAGCCGCGCCAGTGATTGAGTCTGATGTTGAGCCCTCATTTCCGCTGAAGGATTTCGCACAGCCGCAACGGCTCTACCAACTGGCGGATCCCAGCCTTCAGCAAACCTTCCCGCCGATGCGAACGCACTCGGCGCGTCAGACCAATATTACAGCGGCTGCCAGCCCACTTGTGGGACGCGAGAGCGAGGTCGAAGCCATCGTGGCGCTCCTGCGGCGACCAGCCCTGCGCCTGATTACGTTGACAGGCCCAGGCGGCACCGGCAAGACGCGCCTCGCCCTCCAGGCCGCCACCGAACTCACAGGAGACTTCGTCGACGGTGCCTATCTGGTCGCGCTGCAGGCGATTCGCGATCCGGACCTCCTGCTGCCTTTGATCGCGCAAGCGCTTGGGGTCAGCCAGGCGGCCGGTCAACTCCTGGCCGCGTATCTCGCGCCCAAGGAAATTCTGCTTGTGCTTGACAACTTCGAGCAGATCATTGCGGGCGCGGGAATGGTGGCCGAATTGCTGGCGCGATCGCCGCTCGTCAAGCTGATCGTCACCAGCCGCGAGCCCTTGCATATCACCGGAGAGCAGGTGTTTCCGGTGCCCCCACTATCGCTGCCCGATCCGCGGCGCGTTGCCGACGTGACCGACCTGTTCGACTACGCAGCCACACGCCTTTTCCTGGAACGTGCGCAAGCCGTCCTGCCGAACTTCCAGGCGACACGGCAGAACGCGGGTCAGATTGCCGAGCTGTGTGTGCGCCTGGATGGCTTGCCCTTGGCGATCGAACTGGCTGCGTCACGGACGTCGATGCTGTCACCTGAGGCAATGCTGAAACGGCTCGGTGATCGACTGAAGTTGCTGGCCGGTGGTGCACGCGACGGTCCGGCGCGGCAACAGACCCTGCGCAACACGCTTGTGTGGAGCCACGACCTCCTGGCGCCTGACGAACGAGCGCTGTTTGCGCGTCTGGCGGTGTTTGTGGGCGGCTTCGCGCTCGAGGCTGCGGAGGTGGTCTGCGCCGCAGATTTCGACACGCTTGCCGCGCTGGTGGACAGAAGCATGATCCGTCGTGTCGGCGAGCGATTCGACATGCTGGAGTCCATCCGCGATTTCGCGCTGGAGCAGTTGGCCGCCAGCGCTGACGGCGAGGCCGTGCGCGAACGGCACGTGGCCTGCTTCGAGGCCTTGGCCGAGCGAGCCTACGCCCGGCGCTGGCATCACGAAAAAGAGGGGCTTGATGATCTGGAGCACGAACACGAAAACCTGCGCGCGGCGCTCGTTCGTCTACAGGCCATGGACGGGCGCCGTCTTCAGCGGCTGGCTGGCGCACTGGGGTGGTTTTGGCATATGCGTTCCCATTACATCGAAGGACGCACGTGGCTGGCACAAGCGCTGCATGGGGGAATGCAAGGCGACGAGTGGCGAGCGCGTGCGCTGGCTGCCGCCGGAGAAATTGCCGCCTGGAGCGGTGAAATACGATCCGCGCGGCAGTACATGGACGAGGCCATCGGGCTCTGGCGCGAACAGGGCCGGACGCAGGAGATCGCATGCGCACTGATCGACCTGGGGTGGGGCTGCTTCTACGCGGGCGACGCCGACGCGCGGCGGCTGATGGAAGAAGGCATGAGTCTGCAACAGTCGATCGGCGATCCGCTGCTCGTCAATCGCGCACGTATCGGGTTACTGCAGGTGCTAGTGGGCATCGGTGAAATCGACCTCGTGGAACCGATGGCGCGCGAGGCGCTGGCCCTCGCGGAGCGCAATGCAGACGTTCGCTCGGCACATCTGGCGCACCACTTTCTTGCCGACTGTTCGCTCATCCGCGGTGACTACGTTAGTGCGTTGCCGCGCTACCGTCGCTCGCTGGCTCTTGCGGTCGAACTCGGTGACCGCGCGGAGATCGCTCCTGAGATCCAGGGCGCCGCGATGGTCTTGGCGAACTGCGGACAAGCAGCGCTCGCGTTGCGGCTCGCAAGTGCCGCCAAGGCGGAATTCGACGCGATGGCGATCGACTTTTCTGGAATTATCTTTTGGAACGCCCTGCTCGAGCGTCATCTCGGCCAAGCGCGTTCGGAGCTAGGCGACGAGGCGGCGAACGCCGCCTGGGAGGAAGGGCGGCGCACCGCCTTCGAGTCCGCGATCACACTTGCATTGGGTGAGAATGGGCTGCCGACTGGGCAGATTTTGCCGATGTCACACCAGTAGCGCGCTATGACCCTGGCCATCTTTCTTTCCTACGCCTCCCAGGATGCCGAAGCTGCGCGGCGCATCTGCGAGGTCCTGCGCACGGCCGGGCTGGAAGTGTGGTTCGACCAGAGCGAACTGCGCGGTGGCGATGCGTGGGATGCATCGATTCGCAAACAGATCAAGGAATGTGCTTTGTTTGTACCGATTATTTCGGCCAACACCAACGCACGTGAAGAAGGTTATTTTCGGCTTGAGTGGAAATTGGCAGTTGACCGTTCGCATTTGATGGCGGATAACAAAGCGTTTTTCTTTCCGGTGATTTTGGGTGGTGTGGCGGAGCCTGCTGCGTTGGTGCCGGATAAGTTTCGGGAGCGGCAGTGGTCGCGATTGAATGACGACGCAACGATCACGGCGTTTGCGGAGCGAGTTGCCAAACTCCTTGCTGGGAGCGCGTCTCCGGGCAAAAATGCCCCGCAAGCCGCACCAGTGCTTGTGCCTGCTGCGTCGTCGAACTCATCTGCGAAGAACGACCCCATGCCCTCCATCGCCGTGCTCGCCTTCGCCAATCGCAGCGCCAGCGCGGATGACGAATATTTCTCCGATGGCCTCGCCGATGAGTTGCTCAACGTGCTCGCCAAGATCCAGGGCCTGCGCGTCGCGGCGCGCACATCCGCATTCTCATTCAAAGGCAAGTCGGATGACGTTGCCACCATCGGCAAAAAATTAAACGTCGCCACCGTTCTCGAAGGCAGCGTGCGTAAGAGCGGCAATCGCGTTCGCATCTCCGTGCAGCTCATCAAGGTCGACGACGGTTTTCATTTGTGGTCTGAAAGTTATGACCGCACGCTGGATGATATTTTTGCCGTGCAGGACGATATCGCGCAGGCAGTGGTGACTGAGCTTCGCGCCGCGTTGCTTGGCAAGGACGCGGCGACATCGGGTGCATCGGTCGCCGAAGAGATCCAAATTAGCACCCGTGCGCGCAGCGATAACCCCGAAGCGCAGCGCTTGATCTTGCAAGCGAGGTTCTACCGACAAAAGCGGCGGCCTGCCGACATCAAGCGCAGCATCGCGCTCTCTGAAGAAGCAGTCGCGCTCGACCCGCACTATGCAGATGCCCATGCGTGTCTGGCGGATGCATGGCAAACGATGTCGTTATACGGAGCCTCGAACGCGACCGATGGTAATACCGTGCTGGCGTACTCAAACCGCGCGCGCGTATCCGCCGAGGCTGCCTTAGCGCTTGATACAACGCTGGCATCGCCGCACGTCGTGCTGTCAAGCCGCGCACGTTTTGTCGATCATGACCGGGTGGCGGGCCTGCGCGAAGCAAAATTGGCGCAAGCACTGGCGCCCAATGATGGCCTAGTGCTGCACGCACTCGGTCATCAATTGATGGAGGACGGCCAGTTTACCGAGTCCGAGGCGGTACTTTCACGCGCGGTGCAGTTAGACCCATTGTCAATTCAAACGCGCATAAGTTACGCCATGCTGGCGAATTGGGGTGGGCAACCGCAGGAGGCGTTGCGCCGGGTCTGCGAGGCCCTTGCCATTGACGAATCTTCGTGGATCGCCCATACCCAATTGAGCCGCGTGCTTAGCGCTCTCGGCGAATACGCTGGTGCCGTTGAGGCGTTTGCGCACTCGCGCAAGCTACTTGGCGAGCACGAGGCCGCCGCTTTCTTCCGCGCGCAGTTCGCCAGCGGCGGATGGAAGGGGTATCTGGTCGCTATCGTCAACGCTTCACACTACGGTGTATCGCTCATGCAAATCGCGCGAGCGCAGATCGAGCTTGGGCGTATCGATGACGCCTTTGTGACTTTCGACGCCATGATCGATAATTACGACCAATCGTCAGGCTGGCTCAAACACGAGCCGGGACTTGCGCCGGTCCGGGGCGACCCGCGCTTCAAGGCGGTCCTGCTGCGAGCAGGGTTTACTTGAATAACCACGTCTTCAAACACGCCAATCAACATCGACCCCCGCCTCTGCTGCGCCTGCTAAATGACCCAAGCGATTTTTCTTTCCTACTCATCTGATGATGCCGACGCCGCGCGCCGTATCTGCGAAGCCCTGCGCGCGGTTGGACTGGAAGTTTGGTTCGATCAATCCGAACTGCGCGGCGGCGATGCGTGGGATGCGTCGATTCGCAATCAGATCAAAGAATGCGCGCTGTTTGTGCCAATCATTTCGGCCAGCACGAATGCACGCAGCGAAGGCTACTTCCGTCTTGAATGGAAACTGGCGGTAGATCGCTCGCACCTGATGGCCGACGACCAGCCGTTTTTTTTGCCGGTGATTTTGGACGACACGCCGGAGCCTTCGGCGCGCGTGCCGGATCGTTTTCGCGAACGGCAGTGGACGAGGCTGAACGAAGAAAGCGCCATCACCACATTTGCGACGCGTATAAGCAAACTCGTTTCTGGAAGCGGCTCGCCGAGCATAAACGCCCTAAAAGCCGCGCCAGTGCTAGAGTTTTTGGAAAATCAGGCTTTGTTTGCAAAGCAAACCGAGACGCCCTCCATCGCCGTGCTCGCCTTCGCCAACCGCAGCGCCAGCGCCGACGATGAATATTTTTCCGACGGTCTCGCCGATGAATTGCTCAACGTCCTCGCCAAGATCAAGGGCCTGCGCGTCGCGGCGCGCACTTCGGCGTTTTCGTTCAAAGGCAAGCAGGCAACCGTGGCCGAAATCGGCCGTGCGCTGAACGTCGCGACGGTACTCGAAGGCAGCGTGCGCAAGTCCGGCAACCGTGTCCGCATTTCAGTTGAGCTGGTAAAAGTTGCGGATGGCTATCATCTCTGGTCGGAAACATATGATCGAACGCTCGATGATATTTTCGCCGTGCAGGACGATATTGCACAGGCGGTGGTGAAGGAGTTGCGCAGCACCTTGATGGGCGACGCTGCAACGGTGGCGAGTGATAAAACCATCGTCGCCGAAATCGCCAGTGCCGCAACGGATCGCAGTGACAACGGCGAAGCACAACGACTGTTCCTGCAGGGCCGCTATTTGCTGGGTCGCAAGTCAGAGGAGGATCTCAGGCGAAGCATTGAATATTTACAAGCCGCCGTCGCACTCGACCCGGCCTTTGCGTTAGCCTGGGCCGTGCTGGCGCAGGCACAGAGCGACGCCGGTGGCTGGGGAATTGCGCCGGTTCACGAGGCCAATACCGAAGCGCTGGCGGCTGCAAAAAAAGCGTTGGTGCTGGCACCGGATCTGGTGCAGGCACACTTGTCGATGGCCTTCATACAGATGAGCTATCAATGGGACTGGGTAAGTGCCGAGACATCGATTCAGCGCGCGCTGCAACTCGCCCCCGACAATGCCGATGTATTGACCGTTGCAATGAGACTCTCATTTTGCATGCGCCATTTCGATGAGGCCGAGGCATTCGGGCAACGCGCCATCGCGCTCGATCCACTGAATGCCGCGAGCTATCGTATGCTGGCGATGGCACTGTATTCCGCCGGCAAGCTGGACAGCGCTGCGGGCATCATGCGGCAATCACTCGAGCTCTCGCCTG
>JANMPY010000383.1:0-4356 GCA_031370095.1 Betaproteobacteria bacterium | reverse complement strand
GTTCCCTACTACGTGTCGCCCTCGCTGCTGCGCCCCGGTCTGACCGATGCCGGATTTGAAATTGGCAAAGTACGCGAAGATTTCGGTCTGGAAAGTTTTCACTATGGCCGCCGGTTTGCCCGGGGCTTGCTACGGCGCGGTGTCACGCCCAGCGTAACGGTTGAGGCGTTTCTTGAAACGGATGGAGAACAGCACGCGGTTGGCGGCGGCGCTACGGTCGCTATCGGACACGTATCTGTTGCGAGCACGGCAATTGCCATAAGTGACGGCAACACGAAAGGTGCCAGCTTTTTTGTATCGCTCGAAAGATCATCGCGCGAATTTTCTGTTGGACTGCGCGGCCAATTTTCATCCCGCCATTTCACCCAACTCGGTGAAATCGCCGGACTGCATTACCGGCACATCGCCAACGCCGGTGCTTCCTTCGGTGCGCTGGGCAACGTGAACGTGGTTCACGCCGCCGAATCACGCTACGACCGTGGCCGCATCGCCACCACAGCGATAAGCTATCAAAAACAGATCGGCAAAACTGTTTCCTTGCTGGCAAACGTCAGTGCGATGCGAAGCAATGAGGGGATGCGCCGTTTCGCGGGACTCGCGTTAGTCATGCCGCTCGACACACTTGCCAGCGCCTCGGTTTCTTCCACGACTCAAAGCGGAAATAGTGAACACGTGCTCGATGTGCGCCAGAACCTGCCAAGCGATGAAGGCTGGGCGACGCGAGCCCGCGTGACAGCGGGCGATGCAAATTCGCCGCGTGTCGATGCCGGGCTGACTTGGCAGAACCGGATCGGTCAATGGTCGGCCGACGCAAGTCACGCGCGAGGCCGTGAAAATATCCGGCTTGGCATGAACGGCAGTGTGGTAATGGCTGGAGGCGTGACGCGCGCCGTGCGGCAGCTCGGCGAAGCCTTTGCCATCGTGTCGGTACCCGGTTATCCGGGTATCGATGTCTTTCATGAGAACCAGCGCGTCGCCCAAACCGATGCATCAGGATTCGCCATCATCCCGCGGCTGCGGCCCTTTGAATCGAACGCGTTAAGTCTCGACACGCTAAAACTTTCATTGAGCACCGAATTGAGCGCGCCGCGCCGCGCCGTCACGCCCGCCCGCCGTGCCGGTGTGCTGTTGCAATTCAAAGCCTCTGAAACGCGAGGTGCCTTGGTTCAGGTGTTGAACGAAAACGGCGAGCCGTTGCCGGCCGGCACGCTGCTAAACATCCGGGACGAGTCCTTTCCCTTCGCGACCAACGGTGAGGCTTGGGTTACCGGCCTGAATGCGGAAACCGAGGCCACCGTGGAATGGCTTGGCAAGCGTTGTGCGGTGCGCATCCCTGCACCCGATACGTCAAAAGCGCGCCCCCGCATCGGCCCACTGACCTGCAAAGGGATCAGCCGATGAAATTATTCCGCACAATGCCGATATTGTTTCTAGCGCTGCTTGCGATGCCGGTGTTCGGCGCAACCTGCAGCGTCACCGCAACCGGTGTCTCGTTCGGCACCTACATCCCGAATCAGGCCATGCCCGCCGATTCCGCAGGGTCAGTAACCATAGTTTGCCTCAAAGGTGTTCTCGATACCTTGCCGTTGACTGTCACCTATTCCATAAACATCAACAGAGGCAGCAGTTCGAGCTACTCGCCCCGCGAAATGACCAGCGGCGCAAATACGCTTCGCTACAATCTATATCGCGACGCCTCGCGCCTCAACGTTTGGGGCGACACGACCGGCGGCACCAGCAACGTCACCGGCGCGCTGCAATTGCAAGCGCCGCTCGGGTCCGCGTCGGTCATGCATAACGTCTATAGCCGAATTTTTGCAAGCCAGAATGCGGTGCCGGGCATCTATGCCGATTCGATTGTTGTGACGGTTACTTACTAGCAGGCGAGGAAGGCCCGCGACGGAGCTATCTTTTAACAAACATCCAGCACTGGCGCGCTTTTCAGAGCAAAAATGGCCTGAACGCCTCACCAAATATAGAGCTTCAAATAAGGAACTTATATGCATCCGAAGTTGAAAATGTACCGCAGCGGAGGCGCGATCACCCCTCGCCAATTTGAGGCATGTGACTCGCGAAAAGCCAGCGAGCGAGCGGCTTGATGCATTACGTATCTAATGTGCGAGTGCAATTGCGCTGGCGCTACTGCCCGGATTCTGCGGCGCGGCTGCACCCGAAGCGCCGGTTGGCAGTTGAGCGCATCATCGCCTTCGTCCTGCAGTCCCCTGCCGGGCGGAAAATTCTCGAAAGCAACGGACATTGGATTCCGTGAAACTACAGCCGATGCCGCGCTCAAGCAATGATAGGGTCATTGCCGTCATAGCCCGGCTGACGCTACTGGTCGCATTGACCGTCGCGATTGCACTCCCGCTGGCGTTTTCGAGCCTCGCCTACATCCATCTCGCCAATCGCCTCGAAACGCAGGCTCAAACCAATGCCGACGCCGTCACGGACCTGGTCGGAGCCAACCCCGGCTTGTGGACGTCTCAGGTGCAGCGCATCGAACAGCTTCTGACGCGCTTTCCAGTGGAGATGGACAGCGAAGCGGTGAGCGCGTACGACGCAAACGGCGTTCTCCTCGCACTTGTAGGCAACCCGCCGAGTCAGCCAATGCTGCGGCGTTCTTACCCGTTCTACGACTCAGGTCGCGTCGTCGGTCGGGTCGAGGTCGCACACTCCCTGCGCGGTCTGATTGGTGGCGCTGCGCTCGTGGCCCTGCTCGGCTTGCTGCTGAGTGGCGTGGTGTATGGCGTGTTTAAGTCCTGGCCGCTACGCATGCTGCGACGGATGGGCGTTGCGCTGGAAGCAGAGCAGGCGGCATTGCGGGCGAGCGAAGATCGTTATCGTACCCTGATCGATTGGTCGCCCGAACCATTCTCCGTGCTTCGCGACGGAAAAATAATCTATGTCAATCCAGCCGCCGTCAGAATGTTTGGCGCAACGTCTTCGCAGGACTTGCTGGGCAAACCCATGCTCGACCTGGTTCACCCGGATTTTCATCAAATCGCGCGCGCACGGGAGAAGAACCTCACCGACCATCGCGTCAATGCGCCAATGACCGAGATGAGATTTTTAGCCGTCAATGGTGCGGCGATAGACGTGCAAGTGGAAGGCACAGCGATTGCATACGATGGAGAACTGGCCATTCGCGTTTCCATGCGCAACATCACCGAACTCAAGCAGTCGGCGGCGGCTCTGCAGGAGAGTGAGGCGCGTTTTCGCAGCCTGACCGAGATGTCCTCCGATTTCTACTGGGAGAGTGACGTCGAGCACCGGCTCACTCAGCGCTCCGAGAGCAAAAGGGAAGTCACGGAATCGGTGTTCCGGTACGGATCGTCCATCGGCAAGCGTCGCTGGGAAATATCCTATCTCTCGCCCGACGAATCGGGCTGGCAAAAACATCGTGCAATGCTCGATGCGCATTTGCCGTTCCGCGAATTTGAGATTTCGCGGCTCAGAGCCAATGGTGCAAGGCACCATATCTGCGTTAGCGGGGATCCGATGTTTAACGCCGTCGGCGAGTTCAAAGGATATCGCGGTATCGGCACCGACATCACCGAACGCAAAGAGGCCGAAGCCGCCCGTGTTTCGCTCGAAGCGCGACTACGAGAATCGCAAAAGATGGAAGCCATCGGCACCTTGGCCGGCGGCATCGCGCACGATTTCAATAACATCATTGCCACGATTCTGGGCAACGCCGAACTGGCGCGCCAGGATGTGAGCACCAATCCTGTGGCGCTGGAAAGTCTGGAGGAGATCCGCAAGGCCGGATCGCGGGCGCGCGGCCTGGTGCAGCAGATCCTTTCTTTCAGCCGCCGCCAGCCGACCGAACGCAAGCCGACCACGCTGGCCCCGATCATCGACGAATCCGTGCGTCTGCTGCGCGCCACATTGCCGGCGCGCATGATGATCGAGGTTCAATGTGACGCTGCGGTGCCGGCTGTGCGGGTCGATGCCTCACAGATCCAGCAGATCCTGATGAACCTGGCCACCAACGCCATACAGTCGATGCCTGACGGATCTGGTCGCATTGGCATCAGGCTGGACACGGTGTTGCTTGATGCGGCCATGGCAACGGCCCATCCGGCGTTGCGTGCATTGCATGAGAAGTACCCGGGCTGCACGCTGCGGCTGGCGGTAAGCGACAACGGGCTGGGCATGGACGCGGCCACGCTGGCGAGGGTCTTCGAGCCGTTCTTCACCACCAAAGCGGTAGACCAAGGCACCGGGCTGGGCCTGTCGGTGGTACACGGCCTCGTACAGGCGCACGAAGGCGAGATTTTGGTTGCCAGCCAGCTGGGCAAGGGCACGACCTTTACGATCTACCTGCCGACCTCTCTGGTGCAGCCGGACGCGCCA
>JANMPY010000641.1:0-2580 GCA_031370095.1 Betaproteobacteria bacterium | reverse complement strand
GACCGATGCAGCCGCCAACATTTATGCGTTCAAGGACGAGAATGGCGTCACGCATTTTTCCAACCTGCCGCATTTGGACAAACGCTACAAACTCGTCTACCGAATTCCAACGTCGGCCAGCTTGCGACCCAACGCGTGGTCGCCGAGCGGCCCGCGTGTGGTCGATATTGAAAAGCTGGTACCGATCATCGCCAACGCGGCAAGAGCCAATGGCATCGATGCGAAGCTGGTGCATGCGGTAATTCGCGCCGAATCTGGCTACAACGAAAACGCGATTTCATCCAGAGGTGCGGTCGGATTGATGCAGCTCATCCCGGCGACGGCGCTTCGCTACGGCGTCACCAACAGCTATGACCCGACCGAAAACATTTCGGGCGGCACGCGCTATCTGCGCGATCTGCTCAAGATGTTCAACGGCAATATCGAATTGGCACTCGCCGGTTACAACGCTGGTGAAAACGCCGTGATCCGCGCGGGTAATCGCATTCCGCCTTATCCCGAAACGATGGCGTATGTGCCGAAGGTGCTTAGTTTTTATCGCAGCCCGGACGTTAGTCGGTTTTAATTTTGTCCGCATCGCAGTTGTCAAAGTCTAGCACTGGCGGGCTTTGCAGGGCATTTTTCGTCTAAAAAGCGCCGGTACTAGAGTTTGACGATTTTCAGTCACCTGCCGCAGGTGCAACGATACCGCCCGGTTCAACAGCGGAACGACTTTTTTCGGGCTCCGCAGCATCGCGCGCATGCTGATGGTTGCGGGCAAAAATCGTATAGAAAGTCGGCACGACGAACAGCGTGAGAATCGTTCCCAGCGACATGCCACCGACGATCACCCAGCCGATCACCTGACGCGATTCAGACCCCGCGCCACGCGCAAGTGCCAGCGGGATTGCGCCGAGCACCATCGCGCCGGTGGTCATCAGGATCGGACGCAACCGCAGCGTCGCCGATTCGATCACCGCCTCGCGCAGCGGCATGCCGCGCTCCTGCAATTGATTGGCGAATTCGACAATCAGGATACCGTGCTTAGTGATTAACCCCACTAGCGTAATGAGCCCGATCTGGCTATAGACATTTAGCGAGCCGCCAGTAAGCCAAAGCGCCAGCAATGCACCGGTCATGGAAAGCGGCACGGTCAGCATGATCACAAACGGATCGACGAAACTCTCAAACTGCGCGGACAACACCAGGTAAATAAACGCCAACGCGAGCACAAATGTTAAATAGATGCTGCCGGACGAATCGCGAAATTCGCGCGATTGACCCGACAAATCGTTCTGCACGGTCGGCGGCAGTGCGCGACTCGACGCCGCCTTCATGAAATCAATCGCGTCTTTGATGGCGTAGCCGGGTGCCAGATTTGCATCGATCCGTGCGGCGCGCAATTTGTTGAAGTGGTTCAGACTGCGCGGCGCGACCGACTCGCGCACCGTGAGCAGATTGGAGAGCTGCACCATTTCATTGTTACGACCGCGCACATAAATGTTGGTGATGTCGTCCGGATTGGATCGATCCACATCGGCCACTTGCACGATCACGTCGTATTGCTCGCCGCCCTGTTTGAAGCGCGTCACCTGGCGTCCACCGAGCATGGTCTCGAGCGTGCGACCCACCGAATCGACGCTTACGCCCACATCTGAAATCTTGTCGCGGTTCACCGCGATTTTGAGCTCGGGTTTGTTCAATCGCAAATCCGAATCCACATCCATCAAACCTGGATTTTTCGCCGTCTCCACCAGCAGTCGGTCGACATACTGCTGCAGTTCCTCATAAGGAGCCGACGTCATGATGACAAATTGCAGCGGTTTGTCGCGCCCCTGACCGAGCGAGGCCGGGCTTACCGCAAACGCGTTCACTCCAGCCAGATTTTTGAATTTCGGCACCAGATCACGGGCGATTTCCTGCTGCGTGCGGGTGCGCTGATTCCAGTCCTTCAGTCGCAAAATGGCGCGGCCATCGGATACGGTCGGGAAGCCGACGATGGAGTTGTAGCGCGCCATCTCCGGAATATCCTTGTAAATATTTTCGATCTGCTGGACGTAACTTGCCGTATACGAGACGGTCGAGCCTTCCGGTGCCGAGACAATGCCGAAAATAATTCCGCGATCTTCGAGCGGTGCGAGTTCCTGCTTCAAACTTAAAAACAACGGTACCGCCAGTAAAACAAATACCACCCACACGGCAACACCGATGCCACGCTTTTGCAGGATGAAGGTCAGCGTGCGTTTGTACCAATTGGTCACCCGCAGCAATACCGATTCAATCGCGTTATAAACCTTGCCATGTTTCACGTCGTGTTTCAGGATCAGCGAGCAGAGCATCGGCGAGAGCGTCAACGCGACAAATCCGGACACCACCACCGCACCAGCCAGCGCCAAAGCAAACTCGATAAAGAGCCGACCCGTCCGACCGGTCGCAAACGCCAGCGGCGCATATACCGCCGCAAGCGTGAGTGTCATCGCGACCACGGCAAAGGCAATCTCGCGCGCACCTTTGATCGCCGCGGCCGTGCGCTCCATACCTGATTCCAGATTGCGGTAGATGTTTTCCAGCACCACGATGGCATCGTCCACCACCAGACCA
>JANMPY010000373.1:0-3260 GCA_031370095.1 Betaproteobacteria bacterium | reverse complement strand
GCTTCCCGTGGCGGTGCCGACTTGACTGCGGACAGGTAATACGCGGCGGCAGCACGTTCATCGCCTCCACGCAACAATTCATCGGCCATCAGGATGAGCGCACGCACGTTTTTCGGCTCGATCACGAGTGCTCGTTCAAGCGCCCGCCGGGATGCAGCTTGGTCACCTGTGGCGCGGCACGCCGCCATCAAAGCGAGACACACCGATGCATCGGCGCGACCGGCATCGACCAGCGCCTCGAACGCAGCGCGTGCAACCGTCGCGTCGCCACGCTTCAACGCCTCGACACCAGTCCGGGAAAGGATGCGACTATCCATCGATAGGTTACTATTTTCCGATTTGTGCGGCGCTGGTCACTGCAGCAGCGGAGCGAGAATTACACAAGAAAAGATTTTAGCGTACATCGCACTATTGAGAACCGGAACACGCAGAAGACAAGGCAGACAAACGTGGTACCGAACTCCAGCACAGGCATACGTCGCTGGCATAGTTCCGCCTCTACACCGCGCCAAATAGCGCTTCGCGCATGCCTCCGCGCTGGACGCACGTACCAGGCTTGCCGAGCATATACGCGTCGGAGGGAGTCGTCAGCATGATTGATTTATTGGCAGGTAAGGACTTAGGTGTTGTCCGTCGACGACCTACATCCGGTCGAGAAAATTTCGACGCGGCAAAGGTTCAATAAAGTTGGTAAGCTAGTAATCAAGAGTTCACGTTGTTGTGCTTTTGGCAATGCGGCTTTGAACCACGATTTCCATCGCCATATGATATGCAGAATGTTACATCGTACGATAGAAGGCACGGTGGTTGAGAATGCTGCAACTTGTCCGGGCGGTCTGCGTACAAGTACATTGGCGGGATATGCTGCGCGAAATGGCTAGTTTGCAATTGATGCGTTCCTGACCAGAACCAGTTAGAATTCTCGTCTTTATTTCCAAGCCATGACGCGCGCCTGCTTAAGCGGGCAGTTTTTTAGGAAAGATATTTCATGGATTACGCTCAACAACAACGATCACCGGGCAAGCATTTGACCGGCATTATCTTTGTTCTGATTTTGCACGCGATACTTGGTTATGCCTTGATCAACGGTCTGGCCACAAAAATTGTTGAGGCCGTCAAGAAACCGCTCGAGACCACGATCATCAAAGAGGTGAAGCCGCCGCCGCCGCCCGATACGCCGCCCCCGCCACCGCCAAAAATGGTGCAGATCATACCGACGTTCGTACCGCCGCCCGAGGTGCAGATTCAGGCGCCTGTGATCGCGCCTGTGTTTGCGACACAAACGGCGGTAGCGCCGCCTGTGTTCGCACCTCCTGCGCCGCCAGCACCGCCTGCACCGGCGGTCGCTGCGACCGTCGGCGTTGCTTGTCCCAATTTCAAGGAGACTCTGCAGAACGAATTCAAATATCCGCCGCAGGCCAGAAAAGACGGCATTTCGGGCGAGGTACTTTTGGAATTCACCGTCGCTGCGAGCGGGGAAATAAAAGACGTCGAAGTGAAAAACTCCACCAATCGTATTTTCAATAGCGTGTCTGTAAATACGGTCAAGAAGTTTCGTTGCCTCGGACAAAGTCGCGACGTAAAAGTACAAGTTCCGATCGTCTATAGGCTTACCGACTAGCCCATCGACCCACCGTGTTTGAAATCGAATCGTAGTAGTCAGGCGCCGTAGACAAAACCTGCGGCGACACAAAATGCAGTTTGTTTTTTTATTGGAGGAAACATGTTATTCATCAAACGTATCCCTGCACTGCTCGTAGCTGCAGTCACCCTGTGCGCTCCGCTCGTGACCGCAGTCGTCGCACTTCAACCTGTCACCGCGATGGCGCAGGCACCTGCTGCCGACCCGGCCAAGCCTGCTGAGGCTGCTGCCGCGCCGGTTGCACCCGCAGCACCGGTGGCGAGCAAAGAAACGATCGCCAACCCGTATGGCCTCAAAGCCATGCTGGAACACGGCGACTGGGTATCGAAGGGTACGCTGACCATTCTTGTCATCATGTCGATGGGCACCTGGTACATCCTGATCGTGAAATTGTTTGAACAGTTCCGCTTGATGAAAGAATCGAAAGCTGTCGGCGACGAATTCTGGTCTGCCGGCACACTCCAGCAGGGCATTGACGGTCTGAAAGAAAACAGCGCGTTTCGTTTCATTGCCGACAGCGGCGTCAAAGCGACCAGCAAACACTCGGGTCTGATGGGCGATGTAGACCTGAACGAATGGGTCACGATGTCGATCCAGCGTGCGTCTGAAAACGTGCAAAATCGCACGCAAGACGGTCTGGCATTTCTGGCCACCGTGGGCTCCACTGCGCCATTCGTCGGTCTGTTCGGTACCGTTTGGGGTATTTACAACGCGTTGACCGCGATCGGTGTTGCTGGTCAGGCGTCGATCGATAAAGTTGCCGGCCCCGTCGGTGAGGCGCTAATCATGACCGCGCTCGGCCTGGCGGTTGCGGTGCCTGCGGTGTTGGCTTACAACTGGCTGGTGCGTCGCAATAAAGTGGTGATGGAACGCGTTCGCGCATTCAGCGGCGATCTGCATTCAGTTCTGCTGAGCGGCGGCGGCAAACGCAAGTAAGCCGCGCCGCTGGTAAAAACATAGATTCGTAGAAGCTTGAGGAGCCCGGTATGGGAATGAACATTGGTCCGGAAGGTGACGGCGAAGATGAAGTCATCGCCTCCATCAACACGACCCCGCTCGTGGATGTGATGCTGGTATTGCTGATCATTTTTTTGATTACGATTCCGGCGATTGTGCAAAACGTGGCGGTGGTGTTGCCACCAGAGCGTAATATCGTGACGCAGACCAAGCCGGAAAACGTCGTTATCTCGGTCAACAAGGACGGTGATATTTTCTGGAACCAGACGTTAATGGCTGATACCGACGCGCTATTTGAGAAACTGAAAGTCGTGGCGGTCGTGATACCACAGCCGGAAGTGCATATTCGTGGTGACGAAAATGCGCGATACGAGTCGGTAGGCAAAGTCGTCTACACCTTGCAGCGTGCGAGCATTATGAAAATCGGTTTTATTACCGAGCCGCCTCCCAACAATTGATCGCGCCACATCGCCGTAGTTTGCGTGCAGACGCCGCAAGTCGCCAGAAACAAAAGGAAACATGTCATGAGCATGAATGTAGGTCCAAGTGGGGGCTCAAGCGAGCCGGAAGTCATGATGGATATCAACACCACGCCGTTGATCGACGTGATGCTGGTATTGATTATTATGCTGATCATCACCATCCCGATCCAGACGCATGC
>JANMPY010000624.1:0-6958 GCA_031370095.1 Betaproteobacteria bacterium | reverse complement strand
TTGAGGTCGGCGTAAAAAATGGTTTTGTTGGATGCATCTACGGCAGCGACTTGAAACATAAGAGGGAATTTCTATGGAGGCTGTAAATACGAACAGTATAGCAATCCAGGTTGCGGGACGCGCAGCATAAGCAGGGCTTCGCTATTGGGTGGTTGGAATGTCACGACGCACTCGTCACGAAAGTTCGCGCCCTCTCACTCGATCCCTCTCCCGCAGGCGGGCGAGTGAAGAAAAACAACCACGCCGGTATCAATCTAGCGCGCGTTCACGACTTGCTTCCCTCGCCCGTACACGGGAGAGGGACCGAGGGAGAGGGGACGCAGTGTCTCGCCCCATGAAACATCGCTAAATAAAAAAACGCCCGGCCACCTTTCGATGCGCCGGGCGAACAGGAGATACGATCAGCGGGTGTCAATTCGCTACTGGCGCAACCGCCGGTGCTTTTTGTGCATCGTGTTTTTGGCGTTTGATTTTGCGACTTTGTTTATTTTCAGCCTGCTGCAATCTGGCGCGCTCACGTTTGGTGACGACGCCGTCGGACTTCGCTTTGGCTTCTTTCACATCGACTTTAGCCTGGCCAACTTCAAGACGCGCAGCCTCCGTGGCCGTCAACGCGCCAGAGGCTTTACCCTGTTCGATACGCGCGGCCTGATTGGCCTGGCGCTTGTCGATGTTGGGTGTATTTGTGCCTTGCGCGAATACCGGCGCAACCAATGTCGCGGACAGGACGGCGATGGATGCAGCGATGAGATTTCTGGTGTTCATGGTCATTCCTTTCAATGGATGGACTAATTCAAGATGGCAAAGTTGTTGTGGCAATGACAATAACGATCATTGTGCGCGGAGGCCTACAGTTGGGTGCGGCGAAAATGTATCCATTCGTTACATGCCAGGCTCAACGCTGCCACGCACGGGTCTATAATTCCGGTTTTGCCGATTTGAAGGATCTTTGATGTTGCGGAGAATGTTTGCCCTAACCAGTTTGATGTTTTTCACTTCACTCGCTTTTTCACAAACGACGACTGCCCCCATGCCACCCATTGCCGCCAAGAAACCAAAGACGTTTGAAAACTTCGGCGACAAGCGCGTCGATGATTATTTTTGGCTGCGCGAAAAATCAGCGCCGGATGTCATCGACTATTTGAAAGCCGAGAACGTCTACACCGATGCTTTCATGAAGCCGCACGTGGCCTTTCGTGACACGCTCTACAAAGACATGTTGTCGCGCATCAAAGAGACCGACGAAAACGTGCCGTACAAAAAGGGTGACTACTGGTATTACTCGCGCACCGAGATGGGCAAGCAATATTCAATTTATGCGCGCAAGAAAAATTCCCTGACCGCTGCCGAGGAAATCGTCCTCGACCTGAACGAGCTTGCAAAAGGCAAAGCATTTTTAGGTCTGGGAAGTTTCGATGTGTCGCCGAATGGCAAAGTGCTGGCGTATTCGCTCGACATTACGGGCTTTCGCCAGTACACCTTGAGTTTCAAGGATCTGGAATCCGGCAAAACGCTCGCCGATAAAGCCGAACGTGTCACCTCGCTCGCGTGGGCGAACGACAACAAGACTGTGTTCTATGTGACCGAAGATCAAACCACCAAGCGCTCGGATCGCTTGCATCGACTTCAACTCGGCGGTAAAGCGGAGGAGATTTTTAACGAAAAAGATGAGCTTTACGGCATCAACATCGGCACCACCCGCGACAAGGCGCTCATCGTGCTCGACGCGGAAAGCTCCGAGACCAACGAGCAATATCTGCTTGATGCCAACACGCCGCAGGGCGCGTTCACCTCATATTTGAAGCGCGTTGAAAACATCAAGTACCGGATTGATCACCACGGCAAACAGCTCTATATCGTCACCAACGACAAGGGTCGCAACTATCGTCTGGTTACCGCACCTATGGGAAAAGCGGATACCAAAAACTGGAAAGAAATAATTCCGCATCGCAAAGACGTGAAGCTCGATGGCGTTGACATGTTTAAGGACTTTTTCGTCGCCGTCGAAAAAACGGCGGGACTGCCACAGTTGCGCGTGTTCGACATCAACACGAATAAATCACACACCATCAGCTTTCCGGAAAGTGCATTCGAAGCCTCTGCCGGGCAGAACGCTGAGTTCAACACCAAGCTTTATCGCTTTAACTACGGCTCGCTGGTGACGCCCGCTTCGGTGTTTGATTACAATGTTGCTACACAGGCGCGCGTGCTAAAAAAGCAGCTGCCGGTGCTAGGTGGCTACGACACCAAAGATTATCAATCCGAGCGCGTGATGGTCACCGCGACCGACGGCACCAAGGTGCCGATGTCTCTGGTGTACAAAAAATCACTGAAGAAAAACGGCCCGCAGCCAACGCTGTTGTATGCGTACGGCTCGTACGGCATATCGATGCCACTCGCGTTCAGATCTTCGCGTCTCGCCCTGCTGGATCGCGGCATGATTTTTGCAATCGCGCATATTCGCGGTGGCGGCGAAATGGGCAAGCAGTGGCACGACGACGGCAAGATGATGAAAAAAATAAACACCTTCACCGATTTCATCGATGCGGCGTCGTATCTGATTGACAAGAAATACACCGATCCTGCGCAACTGATTATTCAAGGCGGCAGCGCCGGCGGATTGTTGATGGGTGCGGTGACCAATATGCGCCCGGATTTATTCAAAGCAGTCGTGTCGCAGGTGCCGTTTGTCGATGTCATGAATACCATGCTCGATGCATCGCTACCGTTGACCGTTGGAGAATATCTGGAATGGGGAAATCCGAACGAAGAGAAGCCCTACAAATACATGCGCTCCTACTCGCCTTACGACAACATTGAAAAGAAAGCGTATCCGGCGATATTGGTCGAGACCTCGCTGAACGACAGTCAGGTCATGTACTGGGAGCCTGCCAAGTACGTGGCCAAGATGCGTACGCAAAAAACCGATACCAACCCCTTGCTGCTAAGAACCAATATGGACGCGGGTCACGGCGGTGCGTCGGGGCGCTATGATTATCTGAAAGAGATCGCGTACACGTATTCGTTCATGCTTTCGCAGGTGGGAATTACGCAGTAGGGAAGCGCTTCAAACCCGAATGTAAGTGGGCAACGCGGAGCATGCCCACCCCTCATTTTTCTTGAGCATCGACGGCGAGGATTGTTTTGACCTCGATCGCGACAAGATTGCGCATTATTTTTTCACCGAACGAAGATGGCCGATCAAGGCGCATGCGCTGAAGATACGGGCGCAGGCTCCCAGATATATCGGTCGGTAACAGCGCAGCACCGACAGCGAGAGCCTTACCCACATGCGTGGCGGTGCGTTCTTTCAATTTTTTCAGCGCCTTGCTCAACACAATTTCCTCATTGGTGAAATCCGTGCCAAACGGAAAGTCGGCGAACAGCCCTTCTTTTCGAAAACGCGCGAGCTGATTTTCCAGCGCGTGCGGCGTGTTGTTGCGATGCGCGTCGGCAATCCGATATTCGCGGCTGATCTTGCCGACCGATTTTGCTTTCGTCAGCAGCGCGTCCTGAAAGCGCGAATCGGTGATGTTGAGTAGCGCTTTGATAACTTCGCTATCGGTTTTGCCGCGCAAATCGGCGATGCCGTATTCACTGATGACGATGTCGCGCAAATGGCGTGGAATGGTCGTGTGGCCGTAATTGAAGACGATATTCGAGGCGGTCTTGCCGTCATGTGTGCGGGTGCTGCGAACACTAATGATCGAGCGTGCGCCGGGCAGCGCGTGCGCCATCGACACGAAATTGTACTGGCCGCCGACCCCGCTCACGACACGCCCATCCTCCAGCCCGTCAGAAACCGCTGCACCGAGCAGCGTCACCATCATGGTGGTATTGATGAATCGCGCATCGGTGCGTTGCAATATTTTCAGCTCACTTTCTGTGCCATAGAGCTGATTGATGAAGTCGACGCTGGTCATGTTGAACAGGCGTCGCTCGATGTCGGGCATGTCACGCAGCGCAGCGTAAAAAGCTTTCGGGCCCAGAAAAAACCCGCCATGCATCAGCACGCCACCACGTAACTGCGGTGCCAGACAATGCTCGAAGAGTTGCGCGCGGGCGGTCGGCTCGGCAATGTCGGCGTCAAGGCGTTGCCCATCGGCGCTAGTTAAATCACGATCTTTGAACGTCACACCGTCGCGAAAAAATCCGCAATTTTCCAACGCGGTGAATTCTGTCTCGCTTAGACGCGGCCCCACACCGCATTGAAGCAGCCAATCGAGAAATGCCGCATCAATCGTCTCGCTGATGTTGCCGGTATTTAGACCGCGCTGGATAGCTGCATGCGGATACACGCGCCGCTTCAGAATCCCGCTGCGATATAGATCAAGGAAACCATCAACAAACATTTCGGTGCAGGCGGTCAGACCTTTTTCAAACGGTGCAGTCACACCGCCGACATCGCGTATGACTTCGGCCCACTGCTGGCTACCGCCGAACGCAGCAAGCGCTTGCTTGTACAACGCGTTTTGCTGATGCCGAAGTTGCAGGCTGTAAACAATCGCGTCACCCAACTCGCCGATGCCGAGCTGCAACGTGCCGCCATCTTTCACCAGGCTGCTCGCATACAGACCGATCACGTGATCGACACCGCTGATCGGCATATTCGGCGGGAAAAATAAATCGTGCTCGCAATCAGGGCTTTCAATTAAAAAATCGAAGTGGTCAGCGGTGACTTCGGCATCACCCAGCATGAACGGCAGTTGCGTGTTGACCACTGCGATGGTTATGATTTTGCGACCACTTTGTCGCAGACTCGGCAGATGTTGCAACAGATCGAGCGTGATATCCGGATTGCAGCTCAGACTGATTTCAGTTTTTCCATTTACGGCTCGGGTGGCAACAATCTGTGCAATCACATTGACATCACGCAGAATTTCGCGCGCGACATGGGTGTAGTTGGCGCTTAAGTAATTCTGCTGCGCGACCGCGCTGTTCAGATACGCGCCGGGGTCGAGAAAAAATTCGATGATTTGGATGTTGGCCGGTACGCGATTCGCGCGCAATGCCGCAACATAATCGAGCTCGGGAGTGTTGCCGAACACGCGCGCGACAAACGGCTCCAGAAAACGCCGTTCCAAATCGTTCGATCCAACGGGCTTTTTCAACGAGAGTGCAGTGTAGATTTTTAGCTTCAACGTCGGATCCGCGACCGCGCGTCGATAAAATTCGTTGATGAGGGCAATCGGTTTGCCGATGCCGAGCGGAATCGCGATCACCAGTTCGCGACCGACGGCCTCAATCGTGGCGTCGACGCACTCGCAAATCGACTCTGTCCGGTGCGGAGAAACGCTCATGATGTTTTGTCGGGCAGACGCCAGAAAACAACAGTCTACGACTTACGCACAAGTCCGCCATAAAGGCGACAGTGGCGCACCAGCGGGTGTCTCCTGCCGTATACGCTACGCCTTATAAACCGACGTGAACATCGAGAAATCCGCGTACTTGGCAGCAGGCAGGGGATTTTGCATCGCGCCGATCTCGACGAATATATTAGTGACGGCATCGAGCATGCCGTTGAGTGTGCCGTCCTTCATTATCGACGACCACTTCGATGCGCTGTAGAGATCCATGGCCTCGAAGTTGGCGCGCATGTCACGTATGTCCATTTCACCTTTGTAATATTTTTCCTGAAGGATGGCAGCTGCTTCATCTTTTTTGTTGACCATCATGTCGTTTGCCGGGCCCCATGCGGCGATCAAGCGTTTGACCAGGTCGGCATTGGTATCCAGGGTTTTCTTGGATGCCGAATAGGCGGCCACCACATAGCCGGCTTTGGGTCCAAACTGTCGCGCCTCAGCGAGTGGCTTGGCGGTTTTCACGTCGCGCGCACGCAGATTGAACGGCACCCAGGTGGAAAGCGCCGGTGCGCTACCGGTGACAAACGAGGTGACGGCTGACGGCATGGTCTGGCTGATGATCTCAATGTCTTTGGTCGAGTCGAGGCCAACGCTTTTGAGCGCCGTATGCAAAATAAGCTGCCCGGTAGTGCCGAGGGTCGTCGCAACTTTTTTGCCTTTAAGGTCGGCTAATTTGTTGATGCCCGCATCTCCCCGGCCGAACACCTGGCCGCCCCACTCGATCACGTTGGGCAACACCACGACACCTTGCCCGCGCGCGGGAAAATTATGGGTAACTCCGCCGGTGGTGAACACGTCGAGGCTGCCACCGACCAAGGCCGAGAAGCCCTCAATACCAGTGTTGAAGCGAATGAACTCAGGGGCGAGGCCCTCTTTGGCATAGGTATTTAATTCCTTCATCAGCCACATCTGTCCATCACAGGTCGGGATGTGGATATAGCCGATCCGGATCGGCTTCGCGGTCTGCGCGTAGACACGCTTGGACAGCGCGCCCGCGAGTGGCACGGTGCCGAGTGCGGCCAGTGATTTAAGGGCATTGCGGCGGGAAGTGGATGTGCTCATGGTGGGTCTCCTGATATTGGTCTTGTGTCATGGATTACGCGGCGGCGGCTAATTTTTGCTGTTCCTCAAACTGCTGCATGCTGAGTTCTTCGAGCTCCAGACGGAGTCGCTGGAACTCTGGCGATCCCGTAAGCTCCGGTGTCCGCGGATACGGAAACGGAATGTCGATCACACGCAGCACGCGCGATGGCCGGGCGCTGATGACGAGCACGCGGGTGGAGAGAAATATTGCTTCCTCGACCGAGTGTGTGATCAGCAGTACGGTCTTTCGCTCTTCCTGTAGAAGTTGCATCAACAAAAGTTGCATCGCCAGTCGCGTCTGGGCATCGAGTGCGCCGAACGGCTCGTCCATCAGCAGGATATTGGGGTTGACGGCATAGGCTCGCGCGATGGCCAGGCGCTGTCGCATCCCGCCCGAAAGATGTTTCGGATAGGCGTTCTCGAAGCCATTCAAGTGCATCAGCTTGATGTAGTGCGCGACGATCTTGTCGCGTTCCGCTTTGGGCTGCAGATTTTTGCCGAGCGTAAGACCG
>JANMPY010000045.1:0-5379 GCA_031370095.1 Betaproteobacteria bacterium | reverse complement strand
GTCTTGGTGACGGCATTTCTCCAGTTTCTGCATCCTCAACGACCGCTTTATCAAATCAGCATGGCAACTGGCTACGGTTCGCTTTTCCTGATGGCACTATCACTGATGATTGGACCATGGAATGTGCTCCGGCACCGTGCAAACCCAGTCTCCGGCTATTTGCGGCGGGATATCGGCATCTGGGCGGGCATTCTTGCCGTTGCCCACGTGATCGCCGGATTACAGGTGCACGCGGACGGAAAATTCTGGTTATATTTTTTGCCGCCGCCCGAGATGCATTCGTCGTTTCCCGTGCGACTTGATCCCTTTGGCCTGACCAATTACGCGGGTTTGATCGCGACCGTGATATTCGTCATGCTGCTTTGCCTGTCCAACAACGCATCGCTTCGCGCGCTTGGGGCAAAACGCTGGAAATTCCTGCAACGCTGGAATTATGCCGCCGCCGCTCTCGTGTTCATGCATGGTTGGGTGTACCAGATTATTGAAAAAAGGAATCTCGGATTCGTGCTGGTTTTTATTATCGTGGTGGCCGGTGTTTTGGCCGCTCAGGTCGCCGGTTTCCGCCGGGTAAGGGGCAGATAGTGTCTGATGGAGGTATGCCGATGCAATCCAGCGCGCATATGCCTACCCGCCTGAAAGCGCTGGGTTATCTCACGTTTATCGTGGTTGCCATCGGCGTCGTGCTGCGCATGCTGTACCTCGGTGCCGATCCGCACTATTACGACTGGATCGGCTACATCACGGATGAAGGCCGCTGGGTCTATCAGGCGCGCGATTTTTTCCTGTTTCACAATATCTCCAGAGACGCGGTTTATGACCTTCATCTGATCCTCGCGCCATTTTTTCAGTTCGTCAACTACCTCACCTTCGATCTCATTGGCCTCAGCCGGGTTTCCACGCGTGTGTTTACCGCAGTCTGCGGCAGCGCATTGCTGCTACTGTTCTGGAAAAATCTGCGGCACACGTCGACACCTTTGGCCCTGCTCATTGGCGTTATATTGCTCGCCGTGCAGGTGGATTTTGTGGTGATGAGCCGCGTCGCTGTGCCCGAGATGGTGGTCATATTTTTTCAGGCGCTGGCGTATTTTGTGCTGGTCTCGCGCGAACCTTCGCGTTGGCGAATGACACTGCTCGGCGCATTCATGTTGATTGCAGTGGGGATGAAAGGCACCGTCGTATTTTCTCTGGGCATATTTTCGTTGATAATTTTATTCATGCCTGTTGCGCCAGATGAATCCACAGGTAAAACGCGAAGATGGCCGCTGTTGCTCTGGTTCTGGGGTGGCCTTTCCGCACCGGTGTTACTTGCCGGTGCCGTCTGGATCGGGTGCTGCGCCCCAAACTCACTGCTTGAATTGGTGCAGTTATCCGGCGCATCGTATTTGGCACCGATGCTTCGGCTCCTCCAATTTTCCAACGTTCACCACATTCTCAGTTTTCCTTTTCAAGACTCGCTGGCACCGGCGCTGAATTTTCTGGCACTGGGGCTGTGGCTATCGTGGTTGGGATGGATCGCGGCTGATCGCAATGAAGTCGGCGCGCTCGCCCGACGTTATCTTGTTACATCGACAATCTGGATTGTGGCGTACCTTGCCCTGATGCTGACATTGGACTATTTTCCGCGCCGCTACATGGTTCACATTGTGCTGCCCATGGCGATCAACATCACCGTCGGCATGAGCCTGCTGCAGAAGGTTGGGATTCAGAAGGTGATGACGGCGCTGCAGCGGAATGACCGTGTACGGCTTCTGCGGCTGGCCGTTTTGGTATTGCCAACGGCGGTATTTATTGCGCCACTGCTGGCCTCGGCCATTGCTCTTGGCGGAATCAATCCCGAGCCGCTTCGTATCCAGCTCGCCTGCGCCGCCATGGCAGCGGTAGCAACTACTTTCATCGCCCATAGGGTTGCGAGCCGCGACAGAGCGCTCAATTTCCTGATGGTGTTTCCAGTCGTGCAAGCGGCATTGTGGATGATCCTGTCCGCCGTCGTTGAAGATGCGACGCTGTGGCCAACTGTTGGCGGCGAAGTATCGCGCGCTCTCTATTCAGGTTTGGTCGCAGTCGCAGCGATGGCTTCCCTGGCCATTACGTCTGCGGGACGTGCTTCTTTGGTGGCCGTGACGCGCCTCATCATCATTTATGCCTTGGGCTACTTCGCGGCGTCGATGATTCGACTGGTTCCCGTCTATCTGGATCCGCATTACTCCATCAGGGACATCTCACGAGACTTGGGCGTCTTGCTTGATGGCGGCTCTTCAATCGCGACGAAAGGGGCCGAGGGGCTGTTCAACGACAACTCGCTGCGATATCAGCGTTTCAGCGGGGATACCTGGGAATCCAAACCGCCCGAAATTGTTGTGACTGGATTCCCTGCGGTTGCGCGCGACCGCGAGATACTTGAAACCCAATACCACGTCATCAAAACTTACACGCCGTACATATCGTCGGCGTATCACAAGACGCATCCGGAGAGTCCACTGCCGGAAATCAAGGTGTACAGGAAGAATCATTGATCATGAAAGGACAGCGGGTAACCGGCAGCAGGGGGCGTGATTGTACGCAACAACCGCGATCATGCGCATCGAGCCGCATGAAGAGCTGCTTGATGTGATGGTTCACCGTGTTACCGCTCTGTCAGCGTCGCAGCGCAAGCGAAGTCGGGTTTTTACGACAGGTCAAGCGGACGGATGCCGCGATTGGGGGATAGGCAGCGAATATTTTTGAAGTAGAGTAGGATTGTGTACGGCTTGCGCTAGAGGCCTTTTTTTGCGGCATGCCGACCAAAAATTTCACTTAAAAAGGAGAAACAACAATGTCCTCCAAGTTTGGATGGCGCGGAACACCGCGCGGAGTGACGGCGGCGTTAGCGCTTGCTGTCAGTGCAGTCGTCATGTCGGCCGACCACGCCGAATCACCCGGCGCAGATGCCGATCCGGCGGCAGACCTGGCCGATGTTTTTATTTTCCCGTCGCCCGAGTCGGCGGGCAAGACGGTTGGCGCGATCACGTTTGGCGGGCGACCCGCGCCGCGTTCACGGATCGATGGCGCGTTATATTGCGATTCGTCTGTTCTCTACACTTTGCACATTGATCGCGCGAATGCGGCGGGCGTTTTCGACAACATTCCCGATGTCGAAATACGGGCGCGGTTTGGCAGGGACGCGGCAAATAATTGCGGTGTGCAGCTCGAAAACGTGCCGGGTGCCGGTGGTACTTATTCTGGCCGGGTCGAGGGCGTCTTTACGTCACCGGGCGGGATGAAGGGTTTCGCGGGCCTGCGCAATGACCCGTTCTTCTTCGACGCCGAGGGCTACACCGCGTTAGTGGCTTCGTTCGCTAATGCGGGACAAAATGGCGACGTGGTCGGTGCCTTCCGCCTTGGCGGCGGTCAGGCGCGGCGCGATTCGTTCGCGTTCCGCAATGTCTCGGCGATTGTTTTCGAGATGAGCAACGATGCACTCGCCCCCGCTGTTGGCGGCGTTCGGCCCAAGCTCAGGGTCTGGGGCACGACTGGCCGAGTGGCGGGGTGATGACATGAACAGCAAATCTTCCAGCCACACTGTCGGCTCGAGTTTTATTTCCATTCTCGGCATCGCCATTTTGCTCAACAGTTGCTCGAACAGCAACGACACGCTCAAGATTGAGTACAACACCGCAGCGCCCGACCGCTATGTGCGCGTGGATCGCACCGGTGAGCCGGCAATCGCGACGGCGTTGTTGTCGAGGGATCCGCTGATCTCGCCCGTCGGGCCGACCGGCGCACTCCTCAACCCGGGAAACTCATCCAATACCTTCAACAACCAGCGTGACGCCTTGAACCGTGGCGACCCGGCTAACGATGGGCGCGACTTCGCGGGTATGTTGACGGTGGGGCCGCAGGCGAATTCGCTGCGCAACATTCACTTCAAAATCGGACCTGCACTTCGCGCGCTCGGTCTCACGCCTTGCTCGACCCAAACCGTGACACCGGCGACGAGCGCCGCGCAAGTCGATATATCGGAATGCGTCGCCGTGGTGGCGCCAGTGGTTCTCCCGGATGTCATCACCTATGACCTCAACGCAGCACCCGGCTGGCCCAATGGTCGTGGGTTCGACGACCCGGTCGTGGATCGCCTGCTCTCAGCGGCGCTACTGCGAATCTCTGGTCCGTCGCCGCCGCACACCATCAATACGCTCGTCGGTGTGATCAACCCGACACGCGACGAAACTGGCACCCCTCTGCCCGCAACCTTCCCGCATTTGCGGCCTGCGCAACCTTGAGGTGTTTCCAACACAGGCTCGGCGTTGCGCTGAGCCTGTGTGTTGTCTGTCTGCTCACGGCGTGCGACGGTGGAACGAAGAGCGCTGAACCTCTGTCGATACAGGGCAAGGCGCAAGCTGCCGCAACATCCACTCCAACTTATGCAGGCGAGCTCAAAAAGCTGAATGCAGGCATTGAGCATGGCATCACGCTAAGCGCCCGGCAAGCCGAGAACACGCTCATTCCGCTCGACGTCGTTTCGCTCTATCAGGAGCGCGCCCGCCTGACCGGGAACTATGACGACTACACCAAGGCTGAGGCCTTGCTGGCGAGTCTTTCCACGGGGCCAAAGCCGCCGCCGTCGCAGTGCCTCGCGCGGGCACGCCTCCATTACACCCTGCATCGCTTGAAGCAGGCGAGCGCTGCGCTCACCACCTGTCCAACCACGGTCGAGCCGACTGAAGTCGCGGCGTTGCGAGCCGATATCGCGCTGTATTCCGGGCGTTACCGCGAGGCCGAAGACACCTACCGCGCCCTGGTTAACGATGTGGGGATAACCCCGTATTACGCGCGACTTGGTCTGCTCAAAAAAT
Organism: Betaproteobacteria bacterium; assembly: GCA_031370095.1. GTDB lineage: Bacteria > Pseudomonadota > Gammaproteobacteria > Burkholderiales > Usitatibacteraceae > UKL13-2. The sequence goes on along the minus strand of JANMPY010000045.1, from coordinate 547 downwards.
GGCTCGGCGCGCCGGGCGAAGCCGCAGCATTCCTCGAAGCCGCAGAGAAACGCTATCACGGTGGCTCGCCGACGATGCGCGCCTGGCTCAAACTACAACGCGGCCTGGTCGCGCTGGACCGCGGCCGGCTCGACGAGGCGCTCGCGATGTATCGACTCGCCTCCGACGCGCTGGATGGTTGGTGGCTGATCGACGAACATATCGCCGAGGTGCTGCTGTTAAGTGGCAAAACGGCCGAGGCGAAGCGCCTTTACGAGAGCGTCGTCGAGCGTACCGGCGCGCCGGAATTCATGGACGCCCTCGCCGCGATCGAGCTGTCGGACGGCAATCGCGACAACGCCAACAAGCTAAAACTTAAAGCGCGCGCGATCTACGAGCAACGCCTCATCGCATTCCCCGAGGCCGCTGTCGGCCACGCGCTTGACCACTACCTGCAGAATGATACCGACGCCAAACTAGCCCTGTCACTCGCGCAAAAAAATTTCGACACACGTCCTTACGGCGAAGCTGCCATTGCGTTATCGAAAGCCTGGATGCTGGCGGGAAA
>JANMPY010000355.1:0-2863 GCA_031370095.1 Betaproteobacteria bacterium | reverse complement strand
CCCTCGATGGTGCCGACGCCTGCGAGAGATTTCTCCACCTCGCCGATGGCTTCGCCGCCCAACTTTGCAATGAGATCGCGCAGAAACATGGGATGGTTATATCACTTTCCGCAGGGCAAGCTTTGATCGGCACATCCCAATTCAGTGTGTGGTCGACGCCGATTCGACCAAAAGACTGGTTACGTACGCGCCGCTATTTATCGAGAAGCGCCTTGATCACTTTATCGGTGATATCAATTCGCGGGCTGGCGAATGTCGCTTCGTGCAGAATCAAATCAAATTTTTCTTTTTCGGCAATTTCGTTGATCACTTTATTTGCGCGCTCCTGAAGTGAAGCCAACTCCTCACTCTGCCGCATGCTAAGGTCCTCGCGAAATTCGCGCTGCATGCGCTGAAAATCGCGCGTCAATTGTTGGAGCTGGCGCTCCTTGGCAACGCGTTCGGCCTCTGGCGATGTCACGGCTTCTTTTGCCAGCGTCGCCTCAAGGTCGCGCCCCTGCTTTTCCATCTTGTTCAGTTCAGCCTGGCGGTTGGCGAATTCTTTTTCGAGCTTTAATTGCGCCCGCTTTGCCGGAGCCGCTTCGCGCAGAATTCGCTCGCGATTGACAAAGCCTACTTTGGTTTCGATGGCGACCGCGAGCACAGGTGTCGCGAGCATGAAACACACCACTATCAGACGCAGGATATTAGCCATCTCTCGACCCTCTTTCAAAACATCGCAACGAAATTGCATCCGCATCCGGCTCAAAAAACGCGGCCCAGCAAAAATTGGAAGCGCTCCACTTTATCGTCGGCTTTTTGCCGGATCGGTTTGGCCAAGCTGAATTTCAATGGTCCCACCGGGGAAAACCAGCTCACCGCGAAGCCGACGGAGCTGCGCAAGTCGCCCAAACGGATTTTCTCGTTCGCCGCAAAGACATTACCAAAATCAACAAAGGTCGAGAGCCGCACCGACTTGTCACCCTTGACACCCGGCATCGGAAAGAGCAATTCGATGTTGCCGACGATACGCCGGTTGCCGCCAATGAAATCGCCGTTGGTATCTCTGGGCCCTAGTGAGCTTTGCTCAAAGCCGCGTACCGAATCCACGCCACCGGCATAAAAATTCTTGAAGAATGGCAATGGTTTGCCGCCGTAGCCGTTCGCGTAGCCGAATTCGGCGTTCAGATTCAACACGATCGGCCCCCAAATTGGGCGAAGATATTGTGCCTTGGTTTGCAGGCGATAGAACTTCACATCGCCTCCGGGCAAACCCGCCTCGGCTCCGGCCTCAAGCAGATAGCCGTTGCGCGGAAAATAAATACTGTCGCGCGTATCGCGTGAAAAACCAAACGAGCCGCGAATGGTGTCGCTCTTGCTGCCGAACGTATTCACGTAATCGATATAGCGCTGCGGACTCACGGCATCAAGCCCCAGTGCAGTGCGCTCAAACCCAAGTCCGAAATTGATGCCGTCGTATTCCGTCACGGGAACACCAAAGCGCACGCCAGCACCGGTCGATGTTGAGCGGTATTCTCCGGTAGTGAGACTTGCGGTATTCAAGTCACGCCGATAAACGTCAAATCCTCTGGCGATACCATCTACTGTCCAGTACGGATTCAGATAAGACACCTCGTAGGCTTTGCTGATGGTACTGTTGTTGACGCGAAACGAGAGCTGGTTACCACTGCCAAAAATATTGGCCTGCGATACCGAGGCACTGATCGTCAATTTTTCTGCGCTGGAATAGCCGACGCCAAATTGCAGGCTGCCGGTATTGCGCTCCTTGACCGTCACGTTGAGGTCAACCTGATCGTTGGTGCCGGGCACGGAAGGGGTTTCGATGCTGATGTCTTCAAAAAAACTGGTGCGCTCCAATCGCTCTTTTGAGCGCGCGATTTTTTCGTTGGAATACCAGGCCGACTCAAGCTGGCGCATTTCGCGACGGACAACCTCGTCGCGGGTACGCGAATTGCCCTGCACGTTGATGCGGCGAATATGCACACGCCGACCGGGGTCGACGAACATCGTGAATGACGCGGTCTTGTTGACGCGATCCGCATCCGGTACTGGATTGATGTTGGCAAACGAATAACCATCATTGCCGAGGCGGTCACTGATACGCTTGACCGAGTCGACGATTTTTTGCCGCGAAAATGTTTCGCCTGGCTTGAACAACAGCAGCGAACGCATTTCTTCTTCGGTAATCTTCAGTTCACCCTGAAACTTGATGTCAGTGATTTTGTACACCGGCCCTTCGCTGATATTGACGGTGATATAAATCTTTTCTTTATCAGGTGTGATCGAGACTTGGGTCGATTCGATATTGAATTCGAGATAGCCGCGATTAAGATAATAAGATTTCAGCTTTTCCAGATCCCCCGACAGCTTTTGCTTGGAATATTGGTCGTCTTTGGTGAACCAGCTAAACCAGCCGCCAGTGGTGAGCTCGAACTCTTTCTTTAACGTGGACTCTGAAAACGCGGTCGCGCCAATAATATTGATGTCAACAATCTTGGACACTTCGCCTTCATCAATCGTGAAGGTCAGCGAAATACGGTTGCGCTCGATTGGCGTGACGGTCGTCGTCACCTTGGCTGAATAAAAACCACGGCTGGTGTACTGGCGTTTGATTTCTTTTTCCGCACGATCCAGGATCGAACGGTCAAAAATTTTCGCCTCCGAAATGCCCGCCGTTTTCAATCCGTCTTTCAGATTGTCTTTGGTGAATTCCTTTGAGCCGTTAATGTCGATTTGCGAAATCGCCGGGCGCTCGACCAGAAAAACGATCAGCACGTCGTTTTCGACTTCGAGACGCACGTCGGAATAAAAGCCCGTCGCGTAAAGCGCCTTGATCGCCGCGGCTGCCTTGTCGTCATCCATG
>JANMPY010000445.1:0-1734 GCA_031370095.1 Betaproteobacteria bacterium | reverse complement strand
CCTTGGTGTACTTCGATTGCAAGCCTTGCATGTTGGCTGAGTCGTAGTGCTTTTTCACAAACGGACATTCGGGGTTGTGCCATTCCAGCACCACGATCTTGCTTTTGTAGGCGGCGAGGTTGACGGCTTTACCGTTGGTGTCATTCAGTGTAAAAGCTGGTGCGGCCTGACCGACAGCAGCGGCGGCATTGGCGTCGGCGACGGAGACAAAAGTGAGCGATGCAGCAATCATCGATGCAATCGTTGCGGGTTTCATTGCGGACTCCTTGGTGTCTAAACGAGGGGGTGGAAACATCGGTTAGTCGCTGCGCGCGGACAAAAGTTTCAACCCGCTTCGACGCTTAACTCCCATCACCGGCGCATCAACATCCCCGCATTACACACCCTTCGTCACGCCCGCCGAAGCAAGTCATGCGGTATTGTCGCCAACGCGCGAAACGCAGGGCGCGCGAAATAATAGCCCTGGAATAATTCCACACCCAGATCTTGCAGCACGCTCAGTTCATCGACAGATTCGATGCCCTCGGCGATCACCTGCATCGAAAGTTCCCGGCACATTTGTATCGTCGCTTTTGCGATGGCACGACGAGCCTTGTCTTTGTGGATATCGCGTATCAACGACATGTCGAGCTTGAGCAAATCGGTCTGCACCTCGGCTAACAGGTGAAGGCCCGCGTAGCCCGCGCCGAAGTCGTCGATCGCGGTGAGAAAGCCTTGCGACTGGTAATGATGAACAATATCTTTCAGGTGCGAAATATCAAGCACCTGTTCGCCCTCGGTGAATTCAAAAATGATGCGTTCAACCGGAAAGCCGAATTTGTCCGCCGCCTCAAGCGTGGTGCGGATGCAAAGCTCGGGCCGATAGACCGCGTTGGGCATGAAATTAATACTGATGTACGACCCCACATTTAATTGACTGGCAAGCTGCACGGCCTTGACGCGGCAGGCTTGATCAAAACGATAGCGGTTCTGCTCGTTGACGAGTTTGAAAATTTCCGCCGCAGGCTCGTTATTCAATCCCCGCGCCAACGCTTCATGCGCAAAAATTTCGCCCGTCGTGGTGTTCACAATCGGCTGGAACGCCATCGTGAAATCAAAATCCAGTCCCGCGCCACCGGTGCATTCGCCGCAGCCGAGTGGTCGATAATTTTGTTGAACGATCATCGCGGCACGCCTCTGCGGGAAGTGATGGATGGTTGAAATCGTCGTGGTGTCTATCGCAACACCACAGTAATTACCCGCAATTGACATCGCGGACAGTGCTGCGAAGCATACCACCGCACGCGCAAATATAGTGTGGAACGCCTATCCATGCACCCGTCCGGCTTAAAATGCCCTGTCAGCCGCGTCAATGCACGAGTTTGCCCTGTCATCGGCACGTAGATTATTCGGTTCGCACGGCAGCGTTAGAATTCTGACTGCGTCATCCACAATTTAACGCACGAGGGGAACACATCATGGCCAGCAAAGATTTGCGCGTCGATGCCTACATTGCCAGGTCCGCCGCATTCGCCACGCCGATCTTGAGCCACCTCCGCAAGCTGGTACACGCCAATTGCCCACAGGCAACGGAAACCCTGAAGTGGGGCATGCCGCATTTCGAATACAAGGGTGGTATTTTTTGCCGCATGGCAGCGTTCAAGGCACATTGCACATTTGGCTTCTGGCTCGGCGCACTGCTTAAGATAGAGTCAAAACTTGACCAAGCGATGGGCCAATTCGGCCGCATCACCG
>JANMPY010000436.1:0-7854 GCA_031370095.1 Betaproteobacteria bacterium | reverse complement strand
CTTGCGACCTAACCGTTTCAAATCAAGCAGCAACTGAATGTCTTCGGCATATAAAAGACTTTCGTCGTAGCCACCGACGGTCTCAAAATCAGCGCGTCGGCAGAACACCACGCCCGCGTCCATGCCGGTCAGCAGCACAATTGGCAGCGCGATCAACCACGTGGCGAATATCCCGAGGGAGAAACGATCTGGTCTCACGCCGGTCGCACCGACAATCACGTTGCCGCGCGCGAATGTTTGATCAATCGCGTTGAACGTATCGGCGTGAATGCGTGAATCGGCATCGATGAAGCAGAGGATGTCGCCCACTACAATCGCCGCACCGCCGTTGCGCGCGGCGGCGATGGCGCGCTTCTCGATGTAGACAACACGGCAACCGCGCGCCTCGGCAATCGCTGCGGTGCCGTCGGTGGATGCGTTGTTGGCAAGGACAACTTCGATGGCAGCAGCACCGCCGTGGTATTGGGCGCGCGCCGCATCGACCGAGTCGAGCAATGCGGGCAGCCAGTTGGCTTCGTTGTAGGCGGGGATGACGAGGGAGAAGCGTGGCGGCGTCACAAATGCAAGACGCCTTCTTCCATCGCCGACACTTGCTCGCGCAGTTCCAGAATCCGATCCTGCCAATAGCGCTGCGTGTTGAACCACGGGAAGGCCAGCGGAAAGGCCGGGTCATCCCAGCGTTGCGCGAGCCACGCCGAATAGTGGATCAGGCGTAAGGTGCGCAGGGCTTCGAGCAAATGCAATTCGCGTCGATCAAAGTGGGCGAATTCTTCATAGCCTTCGAGTACGTCGCGCAATTGCATGGTCATTTCTTCACGCGAGCCCGACAGCAGCATCCACAAATCCTGCATGGCCGGCCCGCTGCGGCAATCGTCGAAATCGACAAAGTGCGGACCCTCGTCGGTGTAGAGCACATTGCCCGCATGACAGTCGCCGTGCAGCCGAATGTTTTGCACGTTGCCCGCATGCGCATAGCAGTCACGCACGCCGGTCAGCGCCTGATTGACGACGCTCAACCACGCTTCACGCAAATCCTTGGGAATGAAATCGTGCTGCAACAACCAATCGCGCGGCGCTTCGCCGAAGCCCGCGATGTCGATCACCGGTCGATGTGCAAATGCGCTGATCGCACCGACGGCGTGAATGCGCCCGAGGAAGCGGCCCATCCATTCCAGCACATCCGGATTGTCGAGCTCGGGCGCGCGACCGCCGCGTCGCGGACTCAAGCTGAATCGGTAGCCAGCGAATTCAAACAATGATTTTCCAGCTATCGTCAGTGGCGGCACCACCGGGATTTCACGATCCGCCAGCTCCTGCGTGAACGCGTGTTCTTCGAGAATTTGCGCATTACTCCAGCGACCGGGCCGATAAAATTTGGCGATCAGCGGCTTGCCTTCCTCGATGCCGATTTGATAGACGCGGTTCTCGTAGCTGTTCAGTGCGAACATGCGGCCATCGGCGAGGAAGCCGATACTTTCGATCGCGTCGAGAATGACGTCGGGGGTCAGGCGGTCGTATGGTGTGGTGTTGGCAGACATGCCGCATTGTAACCGCCAGCAGCGCACGTGAAGTCATGAGAATGCCAAACGCTAGCACTGGTGCGGCGTTTGGCGCATTTTATGGCTGTGAACCGCAGCGGTGCTAGAGTTTGTCAGGTACATGCTCTCGCTACGACGCTCGAAATGACAGCGCTTGTGACGATAAAATGTGATCTTCTCCAAAAAGGTTTTCCACACATGTCCGCACTGAGCTGTCTCGATATTCTCAATGGCAAAGCAATCGTTGATGCGCCCGTCACGATCAAAGGCTGGGTAAAAACCCGCCGCGATTCCAAGGCGGGCATTTCGTTTGTGAATGTCTCCGATGGCTCCTGCTTTCATCCGGTGCAAGTGGTCGCACCAAACACGCTTGCCAACTATGTCGATGAAGTGCAAAAGCTCACAGCAGGCTGCGCAGTTGAGGCGACCGGCTTGATCGTTGCCTCGCCTGCGAAGGGTCAGCCATTTGAGATGCAGGCCACCGCGATCAAGGTCGTCGGCTGGGTCGATGATCCTGACACCTACCCGATCACGCCAAAGGTACACACCATGGAATTTTTGCGCGAGGTCGCGCATCTGCGCCCGCGTACCAACGTGATTGGTGCCGCGACGCGGGTGCGTCACACCATTGCGTCCGCGATTCACCGATTTTTTCACGAGCACGGATTTCTGTGGGTGAACACGCCGATCATCACCGCGTCCGACGCGGAAGGCGCCGGAGAATTATTCCGTGTGTCTACGCTCGACATGATGAATCTGCCGAAAACGCCGGACGGCAAGATTGATTTTGCGCAGGATTTTTTCGGTCGTGAAGCGTTTCTGACCGTGTCGGGCCAGTTGAATGTGGAAACCTATTGCATGGCGCTGTCCAAGGTTTATACCTTCGGCCCAACGTTTCGCGCCGAGAATTCCAACACCTCGCGCCACCTCGCCGAATTCTGGATGATCGAGCCGGAAATCGCGTTCGCTGATTTGTCCGATGACGCGACACTCGCCGAATCGATGCTGAAATTTGTGATCAAGACGGTGCTTGCCGAGCGCGCCGACGATATGGCTTTTTTCGAGGAGCGGATTGAGAAAGGTTTGATCGCCAAGCTTGAAGGAATGGTCAACTCTGAATTTGTACGCATGGATTACACCGAGGCAATCAGGATTCTCGAATCAAGCAAAGAGAAATTTGAATATCCGGTGAAGTGGGGCGTCGATCTGCAATCTGAGCACGAACGCTTTCTGGCCGAGAAGCATGTGAATGGCCCGCTGGTGCTGATGAATTATCCGAAAGAAATTAAAGCGTTTTACATGCGCCTGTCGGACGACGAAAAAACCGTGGCGGCGATGGACGTGCTGGCACCCGGCATTGGTGAAATCATCGGTGGCTCGCAGCGCGAAGAGCGTCTCGATGTGCTCGACAAACGCATGATCGAATGCGGTCTCGATCCCGCGCACTACGGCTGGTATCGCGACTTGCGGCGCTACGGCACCGTGCCGCATGCGGGCTTTGGCCTGGGTTTCGAACGCACCGTTTCCTACATCACGGGTTTGTCGAATGTGCGTGATGTGATTCCGTTTCCACGTACGCCGGGGAGTGCAAGGTATTAGCTCACTGCTAAAGCTTCAGTGTGGCTTATGTCATGGTCGCCGATCTGTTCCTTCCCACGGCCACGGGGGTGAAGCGGGGGTTTCGTGACGCATGCGTCACGCCCGCTGAACGGTGGGCCGATGCAGCGGCCGACGCGTCCTGCAAGGAAGGTTAGGATGGGGGCGATGCCAATTAGACAGCGCAGTTAGCAAGCACACCCCCATCCCGACCTTCCCCCACCTAGCGGGGGAAGGGGTGAAAACGATGGAGATTCCGCGACAGCTCGATTAAATTGCAAACTAAATAAAATGTAAGCGCAACCTGAAAATTCCATGACCCTACAAGACAAAAACCTCAACGCCCTTTTCAACAGCAACGTCGCTTGGGCTGACCGCATTCGCGCGCAGCATCCGGATTTTTTTGAGCAGCTCGCCAAACAGCAGAATCCTGAATACCTTTGGATCGGCTGCTCCGACAGCCGCGTGCCGGCCAATGAAATTGTAGGGCTGATGCCGGGCGAAGTTTTCGTGCATCGCAATATTGCCAACGTGGTGGTGCATACCGATCTTAACTGTCTCTCGGTGATCCAGTTCGCGGTCGACGTACTCAAGGTGCAGCACATCATGGTCGTCGGCCACTACGGCTGCGGTGGGGTGCGTGCGGCGCTGTTCGACCAGCGGGTGGGATTGGCGGACAACTGGCTTCATCATGTTCACGACGTGCGCGACAAACACGCCGAAGCGCTTGCCGCCATCGGCCTCACGGATGGCCGCCTGGATCGGCTCTGCGAATTAAATGTCATCGAGCAAGTCGCCAACGTCTGTCAAACTACCATCGTGCGCGACGCTTGGGAGAGCGGGCAGGAACTGGCGATACACGGTTGGATTTATGGTTTGAAGGATGGACTACTGCGCGATCTGAATGTGACCGTTGTCAATCGCGATGAGGCTAATACAGTTTGCAAGGCTGCGGTCAAGGCGCTTGCGGCGCGAAGTGGTTAGTCGGCACTCGTTTGATCGCGTGACAATTGCGTTTTGCGTGCAAAAATAATCACGTTGTTATATCTCACCCGGCAAAAACGGGTGAGATATAACGGTTACAGTGAAAATTAGCTTTACTGCCGCTTACAGTTTCGGCGGCTCAATCTTCGGCGCATCCGGTACCGGCGCAGGCGCAGGCACCAGCAGTTTTTCTTCTGTTATTGGCACCGGTGCTGGCAGAGGCTCCTGCACTGGTGGAGCGACTTCCTGTAGCGGTGGCGTCGCCTTATTGGCGGGGACGACTGAAAGCGGCGCGACTTTTTTGGGTGTCAATACAGGCGACTTCACGGTAGCGCTACGTTTGGGCGTAACCGTATCTATCCCGCCACTTGCATCGGATTGCGAACGCGTTGCGTCGACAGGCAAATTGTCTTTTGCCATTGGCGCAACTGGTGGGACTACTACCTTGCTTGCGGGTTGTGCAGGCGTCGATGGCACGCTGCTCGCAGGCGCAAATGCCTTTGCGCCTAACGTCACCGCGTTATGGCCTGCGTAGAGATTTACGCCAAACGCAATGCCGCCGACAGCGGCGATCATGGCCGCCGCGATCCATAGCGGTTGTTTGGATTTTCCTGAAAAGCTGCCAGCGTAATTGCCGCGAACCACTCTGAAATCATCGAGCGTTTCTGTTGCGGGAATGGCGGTCTGATAGGCGAATCGTGGGGAATTGATTTGAGCGCTTTGCATGGTGACTCCTTTGATGCTGTGGCGGGTTTGCCACTGACTAAAGCTTAGGCCTCATGCCACGCGGGGCTTGTAGGCGCGGGTTCATTTGGCCTGTAGGAAAAGTCCGGCATTTCTGACGGTAAAATCATGTATCGATGTTCCTAACGAGTATTGCCATGAACACGCGCGAATGCGGCTTCACCATGATCGAATTGGTGATCATCATGTCGGTCATCGCGATTCTCGCGTTGATGGCGGTACCGACGCTGATAGACCGCAACGTTCGCCTGCAGGTGCAGGAAGCGATGTCGCTGGCGAGTCTGGCGACCAATGGCGTCAAAGTTTTTTATGGCATTGAGCACAAGCTGCCTGCCGGCAACGCGGAGGCTTCACTGCCACCGAAAGAAAAAATCATTTCCAATCTCGTCACCGAAGTGAGCGTGGATAACGGTGCCGTGACGATTACGTTTGGCAATAATATCAACGCGTCCGTCGCGGGCAAACATCTGACACTGCGTCCTGCCATCGTAAAGGACACACCCTCCGTGCCGGTTTCGTGGCTGTGCCATAACGCTGCCGTGCCGAAGGGCATGACGGTGGAAGGAACCAATCGCACTGACATGCCGCCGAAGTGGTTGCCGCCCGAGTGTCGCGGATGATCGCACCAAGCCTCTGGCGTCCGCAGTAAACTACAATTTCCATTCGCACAACCGAGAAAACATCATGACCGCCCGCGACGCCATTCCTGCATTGACCAAACTCGATACGAATCAACTGCAACAGGATATTTCCCGGCAGTGGGACGCCGACATCGTCCCGCAACTGATCGAATACGTAAAGCTCCCGGCCAAGTCCCCCGGCTTTGATCGCGATTGGGCAGCGCACGGTTTTCTCGATGCAGCGATTGAGCAGGCACGTAAATGGGTGGCGGCACAAAATGTTGCCGGTCTCACGCTGGAAGTGGTGCGTGTCGATGGCCGCACGCCGGTGTTGTTTTTTGATATTCCCGGCACGGGCGAAGTCGAGCAGAATAAAACCGTGCTGCTCTACGGCCATCTCGACAAGCAGCCTGAAATGACCGGCTGGCGTGCAGGCCTTGGCCCGTGGATCCCTGTATATGAAGATGGCAAGCTCTATGGCCGTGGCAGCGCCGACGATGGTTACGCGGTATTCGCGGCACTCTCGGCGATCATGGCGCTGGACAGGCAGGGTGTCGCACGGCCGCATTGCGTGGGTTTGATTGAAACGTGTGAAGAGAGTGGCAGCTATGATTTGCCGTTCTATCTCGAATCGTTGGCGCCGCGCTTGGGACAAGTTGCGCTGGTGATGGCGCTCGATTCCGGCGCAGGCAACTACGACCAAATGTGGGTGACGACGTCGTTGCGTGGTCTGGTCAACGGCACGCTCACCGTGAACGTGTTGACCGAAGGCGTGCATTCGGGCGACGCTGGCGGTGTGGTGCCGTCATCCTTTCGCATCGCGCGGCAATTGCTGGATCGCATCGATGACTCGCGCAGCGGTATGGTGAAACCGGCGGCGTTCAATTGCGAGATTCCGGTCGAGCGCGTGACGCAGGCGAAACAGGCCGCAGATATTCTTGGCGAATCGATGTGGAAACGGTTTCCGTGGGATAGCTGCTGTGATGATGGCGGCAAGTTTGTTTTTGTACAACCGACCACGAAGGATCCGGTTGAATTGATTTTGAATCGCACCTGGCGCGCGGCGCTCGCCGTGATCGGTGCAGACGGGCTGCCGAGCATTGAGGCGGGCGGCAATGTGCAGCGGCCATTTACGTCGCTGAAACTTTCCCTGCGCTTGCCACCGCTCGTCGATGGCGCAATCGCTGCCGCACATCTGAAGCAAACGCTGGAGAATGATCCGCCGTATTCCGCACACGTGACCTACGTAAGCGAGCAAGCCGCCACTGGCTGGAATGCGCCCGCCATCGCACCATGGCTGTCTGCCGCACTCGACGTCGCATCGGAGACGTGCTACGGCAAACCGGCCGCGTACTTGGGCGAAGGCGGCACCATTCCTTTCATGGCCATGCTCGGCGGGAAATTTCCCGATGCGCAAATGCTCGTCACCGGTGTGCTCGGCCCGCAATCAAATGCGCACGGCCCGAATGAATTTTTGCATGTGCCGTACGCAAAAAAACTGACGGCGGCGGTGGCGATGGTGTTGGCGGCGGTGCGCTAGGGAATCTGCCGCAAAAATAAGACAAAGTCCAGCATGGGTGCGGCTCGTGGAGCAAAAATGGCCTGGACGCCGCGCCAGTACTGGAATGTTGTTCCAGATTTAACTTCTTCACAAGGAGTCGGTGTTTGAATTCCGTCATCGAAACATCGCCAACAATGCTCACCGCGGAACGGGTCTTGTTGCGCAGGCTCAGCCACGACGACGATGCCGCTTTATTTGAGCTATTTTCGCATCCCGAAGTGACGCGCTACTGGAGTGCGCCGCCCTTTACGCAAATGCTGCAAGCTGAAAAGAGAATTGACGAGGCGCTCGGGCACTATGCCGCTGATACGGCGTATCCCTTGGCGGTAGTGCGTATCGATGACGACCGCATGATCGGCAACTGCACCCTATGGAATTTCCATCGGCAGAACCGCCGCGCAGAGGTCGGCTACGCGCTGGTGCGAGCCTATTGGGGCAAGGGCTATATGCATGAGGCGATGGGCGCGATGGTTGACTTTGCGTTTCGCGAAATGCAACTGCACCGACTGGAAGCCGACATCGATCCGCGCAATGTGGCATCGGCGAAAACGCTCGAGCGTCTTGGCTTTCAGCGAGAAGGTGTGCTGCGCGAACGCTGGATTGTTGGTGACGAAATATCCGATAGCGCGCTCTATGGCCTGCTCGCCAGTGAGTGGGTCGCACCTTCGCCGTGACGATTCAGGTGACTATTGAGAATTTCGCGGGCTCGATCCCGCAAGCCGGAGAAGCTGGCCAAAAAGCCGGGAAAGCAGCGGCACCGGCGCTCAATGTTGAACATGCAACGGTTGCAACATCTGCGCAGTTACAATAT
>JANMPY010000420.1:0-3545 GCA_031370095.1 Betaproteobacteria bacterium | reverse complement strand
TCGCGGCGAGACAACAGCCAATGCGAAACAGCGCGCCGCAATCATTCTCGGTGAAGCGGGCCTCACGCATCGCCTCACGCATAAGCCCGGCGAGCTTTCCGGCGGTGAACGCCAACGCGTCGCGGTCGCACGTGCACTAGTTACGCAGCCCGCCTGCGTGCTTGCGGACGAGCCGACAGGCAATCTGGATCGCGGTACGGCCGATCATGTGTTTGAGCTCATTCTTGAGCTCAATGCGAAATACAAGACCGCACTGGTGATGGTCACGCACGATCCGCTGCTTGCCGCCAAAATGCAGCGCACGCTGACATTGGCAGATGGGGCGCTGCGTTGAGGTGAGTTTGGATTCGCGGGGGGTTGGCGATGGTGGCAATACCAGCCAGCTAAACACTAGCACCAGTGCACCTCGTGGCGGCTTTTATGCCTGAGAACCGCACCTGTGCTTGAGTTTAATGGCTTGTTTCGCCCTTTATTGATGTCGTACCGCCGCAAATCTACAGTCGAGTGGCGAGGTTGCATCCAAATTACAAAGATTCCGTAATAACCAGCATGACCCATTCGTCCACATTCATCACATATTGTTATATAGTTGATTGATGAACCTCCAGCAAATTCGCTACGTGCGCGAGATCGCACGCCACAAGCTTAACCTCTCTGCCGCCGCTGAAGCGCTGCACACGTCACAGCCCGGCGTATCGCGACAAGTGCGTGAGTTTGAGAGCGAGCTCGGCGTGGAAATTTTTGTACGTCAAGGCAAGCGGTTGACAGCGTTGACGCCGGCAGGCGTGAGCGTGCTCGACATTGCCGAACGGTTGTGGGCGGAAGTCGAAAATATCAAACGGGTCGGCAAGGAATATGTGAGAGCCGGCGAGGGCACGTTGACTATCGCCGCAACCCACATGCAGGCGCGCTACATCCTGCCCCCTGCGATCAAGGCGTTTATCGCAAAGTATCCCGAGGTACGTTTGTCGATTCAGCAAGGTAGCCCGCGTGAACTGGCCGAGCGGGTGATTTCGGGTGAAGCCGATATCGCGATTGCAACCGAAACGCTGGACCGTTATCCCGAACTCATCACGCAGCCGCTATATCGCTGGTATCACTGCGTGGTGGTGCCGAAGAATCACCCGCTGGTAAACGAAAAACGCTTGTCGCTGGAAAAAATTGCGCGTTATCCCATCGTCACCTACGACGCCGCCTTCACGGGTCGCACGGCGCTCGACGAAACCTTTGCGAGCGCCGGTGTCGACATCAATGTGGTGCTGACTGCGATCGACACCGATGTGATCAAGACCTATGTGCGACAAGGGATGGGAATCGGCATCATTGCCAGCGTGGCGATGGATGAGCGCGATCTCGATCTGGTTGCTCTCGACGGCAGCAAGCTTTTTCCCGAGCGCACCACCAAGCTCGCCACCCGCAAGGGCACGTATCTGCGAGGCTATGTGAAAGACTTCATCGCGAGCTTTCCGAGTATTTTGCAATCGAGATAATTGAAGCGCATGAATCCAGCCATTGAATCGTTCGTCGGCAACACGCCGCTGGTGCAATTGCAACGTATCCCCAAGAATGAGGGTGTGCATGCGTCGAACGTGATGCTGTCCAAACTGGAAGGCAATAATCCGGCAGGCTCCGTGAAAGACCGCCCTGCGATGTCGATGATTGTGCGCGCCGAAGCACGCGGCGAAATCAAGCCGGGGGACACGTTGATCGAGGCGACGAGCGGCAACACCGGCATTGCGCTCGCGATGGCGGCTGCGATCAAAGGTTACAAGATGGTGATCGTGATGCCGGAACACTTGAGCATTGAGCGTCGCCAGGCGATGCGCGCATTTGGCGCAGAGCTGGTGTTGACGGCACAAAAAATTGGCATGGAAGGCGCGCGCGACACGGCAATGGAAATGCAACGCGAACGCGGCGGGCTGATTCTCGATCAATTCGCCAATCCGGATAATCCTCTCGCCCACTATCTGACGACAGGGCCAGAAATATGGCGCGACACCGACGGAAAGGTTACCCATTTTGTCGCGACCATGGGCACAACCGGCACCATCATGGGCGTGTCGCGATATCTCAAGGAAAAAAATCCTGCGGTGCAGATCATCGGCGTGCAACCAGCCGATGGCTCCAACGTGCCGGGCATCCGCAAATGGCCGGAGGCGTATTTGCCAAAAATATTTGAGCGTTCGCGTATTGATCGCATTCTGGAAGTGACGCAAGCCGAAAGCGAGGAGATGACACGGCGCATGGCGCGTGAGGAGGGGATTTTTGCGGGCATTTCTTCTGGTGGTGGTCTCGTGGCGGCGGTTAAAATTGCATTGGCGACAGAGCATGCGACGATTGTGCAAATCGTTTGTGATCGTGGTGATCGGTATCTGTCGACGGGGGTTTTCCCGGCGTAGCGCAGCGCACGATGGTGTCAGCCAATCACGATTTGGCACGTTCTAGTGTAATCATTAAGGCGTATCAACCGACCAAAACAAAATGAACATGACAAAAATATTCATTGCATGCGTCGCACTCGCAAGTATTTTTGCGATCTCCGGTTGCGCCTCCACGCTGTTCTTCCCGGCCAAGCCGGCTGAAAAAGCGGCAGACAAAGTAATCGACGATATCTGGCCCGATTTGTCAAAACCTGCCGCGCCAAAAGTTGATGTAAAAAAATCATGAACGCATTCACCACAACCACCGCATTTTTGCGGATCCTTCTGCTAACTACGCTGGTTGCGCTGGTGCTTGGTGCTTACGCCGTCGATGCACAAGTTGAGCCCGACCTCGACGTCAGCACTCCCGCAGTGGTGTTGCTTAAAAAGAGCATGGCCAATCGATTCATTCAATTGAAACCGCATCTGGATGCCGGCGTCGTCGGGTTGACGCACGACGGTGTTATCGCACTGCGCGACGCAGCCACCGTGGAGCTCAAAGCGCTGCTTGCTTTGGACACGTTGATCGTGGCGGAGAACAAGGATCGCGCCACGCTCTATCGCGAAATTGCCCGCGCCAATGGCCGCCCCGAATGGGAATCCAATCTGCGCGCCACATTTGGCCAACGCTGGATCAGCCGTATGCCGCCCGGATGGTTTTATCGCGACGAAAAAGGGCAGTGGTTGAAGAAAGAGCAGAAGTAGTTGGTCCGGCAGATGCAATAACTACGCTGTCAAATTTGCTCAAACATTGTTTTCTTGTCTCAATCGCCATAAAAAGATTTACCCGTCGCCACCATTTCTTCGAGTAGTGGCGCAGGCGTCCAGAAATCCGGGCCGAACTGGTCGCGATAGTTGAGAATGGCATCGAGTACATGCTTGACGCCAACTTCATCGGCATAAAACAGTGGCCCGCCGCGATAGCGTGGAAAACCGTAACCGTGCAGCCACACCATGTCGACATCAATTGGGCGCGCAGCAACGCCTTCCTGAAGAATTTTGGCGGCTTCGTTAATCATCGAATACAAACACCGCTCAAGAATTTCCTGGTTGCTGATCTGTCGGCGCACCATGCCATGTTCATTTGAATGATCGACAATCAATCGCTCGATGACGGGATCGGCA
>JANMPY010000404.1:0-2541 GCA_031370095.1 Betaproteobacteria bacterium | reverse complement strand
ATCTGGCGCGGCTTCCAAGCCTGTCTGCTCTGCGAGGCAAGTGGAATGCGCTGTTTCAGACAAAGCACTTTAAGGTTTCGACACCTGCGCTGACGCTGAATTTTGTCGCAGTACTTCGCGAATTTTCGGCAATGCCGCCCGCGCCGCTTCTTCGCCGCGCTGAATGCACATGCGCCGATACGACTCGCTGATGCCCGCGTAATAATCAAGATCGGGATGGACAAAGACATCGGCGAAAGGACGTTCAAGCGCGATCAGCGCGGTGCGCCTGCGGTCGCGTACACGCCATGATTCCGGCGCTTCACTAGGCGTTTTTTCGAGATACGCGGAAACATCCACCGCGATCACAATGTCAGCGCCCAGCTCGCGCGCGACACGGATCGGCACCGGCTGCGCCTCATCGCCATCGTGATATTCGACGCCGCGAATCTGCACCGGCGCAAACCGTCCCGGCGTCGCACTTGAGGCGCGCACTGCCGCACCGGTATTGCCGCGCGTGAATACGGTAAGCGCGTTGTTATCACGCCGCGCCGCAGTCACTGCCAGTTTGCGCTGGAAGCCTTCGAGCGGTTTGGCCGAAGTTTGTTCGCGCACGAACGCCTCCAGCGCATCGCCGTTGCCGGTGAATCCCGAACTGGATACGCCGATGAATCGTGTCGGATCAATCGCCAGCGCGATTTTTTCAATCTCGGTCGCCGACCTGCCGTCTGCGTAGAGTGCCCCGATCAGTGCGCCGACACTCGCGCCGACGACTAAATCGGCCTGTATGCCATTTGCTTCCAGAACATTCAGCACGCCGACGTGGGCGAAGCCGCGCGGCCCGCCGCCACCGAGCACCAACGCGACACGTGGCCGTTTGTCCTGCGGATAGGGTACGAATTGTGGCGCATCGGGGCCGTTGAATTGCGCAATGCCGCCGCTGCAGCCGCTTAGAAATGCGGCCAGCGCGAACAACAATAGCGCGCTCAGAATCAGCCCTCGGCGTTCGCGGCACACAACAGCATGTGGTAACGTAAGTGACAATTTAATTTTCCGAAAATTGACGCAAAAAATGATGACCGCGTGGCACCAGGCAGTGAAATTGCAGCCCGCGCTGCCGACTTGTATGCACGCACTTTCAAACAGAGGTGTAGCAGTCGTTAACGTCCTGCCGCTGGTGCCGATATCGATGCTTCAATGTTACCTCACCAGTCGCCGTCGGGCGCTGTTGTGCGACGTCGTGCCGGATGGAGGGTGGCGCAATGCATGACGTCATCATCATCGGCGGTGGTCACAATGGCCTGGTGTGCGCGTGCTATCTCGCCGCCAAAGGTCTTCGCGTGCGCGTGCTGGAGCGACGCAATGTCGTTGGCGGTGCTGCGGTCACGGAAGAATTTCATCCGGGATTTCGCAATTCGACCGCCAGCTATACGGTAAGCCTGCTCAATCCAAAAATCATCGCCGATCTGAAATTGGTCGAACACGGACTGCGCATCGTCGAGCGCCCGTTCTCCAATTTTTTACCGCTTAACGACCGTGAATTTCTCAAGGTCGGCGGCAGTCTGGCCGCCACCCAAGCCGAGGTGGCGAAATTTTCAACCCGTGATGCGGAAAAATTGCCGGACTACTACGCGATGCTGGATCGTGTCGCTGCCGTGCTGAAAGATTTGTTGCTCGAAACGCCGCCGAATGTGGGCGGCGGCATTAGCGATATGTTGCGCGCGTGGAAAGTGGGCAAGCGTTTCAAGGCGCTGGATATGGCGGCGCGGCGCGATGAGCTCGATCTGTTCACCAAAAGTGCGGGCGACGTGCTCGACAGTTATTTCGAGTCCGATCCGATCAAAGCGTGCTTCGGCTTTGACAGCGTGGTCGGCAATTTCGCCTCGCCCTACACGCCGGGCTCGGCGTATGTGTTGCTGCATCACGTATTCGGCGAGGTCAACGGCAAGCCCGGCATCTGGGGGCACGCGATTGGCGGCATGGGGGCGATTACGCAGGCGATGGCAGCGGAAGCGACATCGCGCGGCGTGGAAATTTCGCTAGCCGCAGGCGTTAAGCGCGTGCTGGTTCGCGATGGTCGCGCGCATGGCGTGGTGCTGGAAGACGGCAGTGAAATTCATGCCAAATGTGTTGTCTCCAATCTCAATCCGAAATTATTGTTTCAGCACTTGATTGCACGCGACGCAGTGGATGCTGAATTCGGTCAGCGTGTCGACGCCTACAAATGTGGCTCGGGAACGTTTCGCATGAACGTTGCGCTCAGCGATTTGCCGCGCTTCACCTGTCATCCCGAGCCGGGGTCGCACCTTGCATCGGGTATCATCATGGCGCCAACCTTGCGCTATATGGAGCAGGCGTATTTTGACGCGAAAAGTTTTGGCTGGTCAAAAAATCCGATCGTGGAAATCCTCATCCCGAGCATGGTCGATGATTCACTTGCGCCTGCTGGTAAACACGTCGCGAGTTTGTTTTGTCAGCACGTCGCACCGACGTTGAGCGATGGCAGAAGTTGGGATGACCATCGTGAAGAAGTGGCCGATTTGATGATCGCGACGGTGAACA
>JANMPY010000350.1:0-7016 GCA_031370095.1 Betaproteobacteria bacterium | reverse complement strand
CGGTGCTGCTGTTGAAGTTCGCCACGTAGACGCGGGTGCCGTCGGGGTTGACGGCAACCCCCCAGGGGAGGACTCCCACCGCAATAGTGGCGACCAAGGTGTTGGTCGTCGTGTCTATTACCGAGACGTTGCTGCTGTTGTAGTTCGTCACATAGGCGCGCGTGCCTGCGGGGTTAACGGCGACGCCGAGCGGGCCGGTTCCCACCACTACCGTGTCAACCACGGTGTTGCTGGCAGTGTCGATCACCGAGACATTGTTGCTGTTGAAGTTCGCCACATAGACACGCGCGTCGACGGGGTTGACGGCGACGCCTTCCGGGTTGGTACCCACCGCCACGGTAGCGACCACGGTGTTCGTCGCGATGTCGATGACCGATACGTTATTGCTGTTTTGGTTGGTGATATAGGCGAAGGGCTGCGCCTGAACCGCGCTGGCTGCGGCGAGCAACAACACCGATACGATGGCAAGCAGGGTTTTCATGATTGCACGCCGAGTAGACATTTTTCTTCTCCGTAACATATTGCTTGCAAATGATTTCCTGAAAATTAAGTCCAAACCAAGCACTGGCAAGGCTCCTGGCAGCATTTCTTCCCGCAAGGCGCACTAGTGCTGGAGTTGCAGTTGTCGTTATGACCACCCGACTTCACCGCCAAACTCAAGCATTGGCGAACCTCCCGGGCTATAAAGGCTACGAACACCGCGCCAGTGCTAGACGTTGATGTTCCGGCATGAACCGCGTTCGCTCTGGAATCCAACGGAAACTCCACAGCAATTCTCCCTGCCGACACCAATACCCCGCTACTTGCCATACTTCTTTTCCATGTCCCGGGTAAAAGCGTCGAGCTCCTTGTCGTTCATTTTTTCCAGATCAGTGACGGATTTGCCGGTCATGCCTTTCATTTGCGCGTCGTACTGGGAGCGCGTGTTGGGATCGAGTTTTTGCGATTGACCGGACATCGCGTTGCCCTTTGATGTGAAGGCCGCCGCTTGCTTCAGTGCATCATCCTGCCGCTGCCTGTAAATACGTTCGACTTCGGCGTCCGACTTTCCGACCGCGTCCTTGCCTAACTCTTTACGGTAGGCTTTTGCGCGCGCTGCGCGAATCATATTGTCGTGGTCGGCTTTCTGCTTCGCCGCACGCTGCTGCTCGGCTTTGCGCTCGGCGGCTTCGCGGGCTTCCAGCGCAGGATCCCAATCGGCGTAGGCATTTGCTGACAGCAATCCGGCAAAGAGGGTAAATAAAAGGAATCTTTTCATGCTGAACCTCGTTCGGTGACTGACATTGAAGGGCATCCAGTGCGCCCATACTCCATCGAACGGATTCCCGGTTGAAATCCCGCCATCGGTCACTCAATAAAGACGCCGCAGCGCAGGCCCAATTAACCCACGGCGCGCACCATCAGCACATCGCACTTTTTCAATTCGGCATCGATCTCCTCAATCGCGTTTGCCGCCTCGCGCGCGTCAATCTTGCGATCAACCAGTTCCCGTTTGAAGGCGCGACTCTGCAACAGCAACGAGTGCGCCTCTTTAAGCAGGTTGATACGGCGCGCGCTCGATTGGGACACGTTCTCTGCGAGCGCGCAGTTAGCCTCGCCCAGCGACCGCATCGCACCGATGACACTCTCGCGCACAATTAGTCCGGCGCGTGTCTCCTGCGGCAGTCGTGCATTGGCTGCGATGGCTTCGCGTGCGAGCGCGATGGCGTTTTCAAATTGCCCGCTTTTGTTTTCGATATCGGCCGCAGTCGCGAGTGCGCTGACCCGCATCGTGGCGTTGCCCACATTGCCGGGATCGGCCGTCACCAACCGCACAGCCAGTGCGTTGCCCTTCGCCGCCGTGTCACGCGCTTCATTGCGCTCGCCGAATTTCAGCATCGCGTGTGCCGCGTTGTTGTAGCGCTTGACCAGCGTTTGCTGATGCGACAAATTTTTCGCATCGTCGTGGATCAGCGACTCGGTGGTCGCAATCGATTTTTTAAACAGCTCGATCGCACGTGAACGTTGCACCGTCTTTCCGCTCACCTCGGCACCGATTGCCGCGCGTTCATAGGCATAGGCAAGGCGGGCTCGCGTGAGTAAATCTGCCGGTTTTTCACGAACCAGCGCTTCCAGAATGTCGACCGAACGTGCCAGTTGCGTGGCCGCCGCTGCATGGTCGTCTTTCACCACCGCCAGGATCCCGCCGTATTCGGCCAACGTCGCGCCGAGGTTGCGGCGGTCACCGAAATCCGCGCCGGGCAAGCGCGTAATTTTCTCGGCGATATTGGCTGCTTTCTCCGTTTCCTTGATGCCGTCTGCATCCCCTGCTTCGAGCGTCAAGCGTCCGAGAAACAGCGCCAATACCCGGTGCTCACGCAGAATATTAATGTTATTCGGTGCGCGCAGTTCAACCGCATCGAGCAACGCAGCAGCGCGCTCGGCATTGCGGAGTGCAACGCTTGATTCACCGAGGTGCGCACCTCGACCATCGCCCTTGATCTCGGCAAGTTTCCGGTAGGCCACCGCGACTTCAAGTGCCAGTTCAGGATCATCGCGAGCCTCACTGGCGAGACTATCCAGATATTGAAGCGCGGTGCCGATGAGGGTTTGTCGCGCCTTCAACGACCCCGCCAGATTTTCAATTTCGCCATGCACATCAAACATGAATGCGTTGGCGAGTTTCCTCACACTGGCAAAATGCTTTTCGGCACGCGCCTTCTCCGCCACGGCAATTCGCCGTTCGCGCTCTACCATCACCACGCCAAATGCCAGCGTTGCAAACACGGCGATGCCCGCCACAATGGGAAGCTGGTAGCGTGCCACAAAGCGACCGGCAAGGTAACGCCAGGTGCCCTCCCGGGCCTTCACCGGACGGTGGTCGAGATGACGCTGGATGTCATCGTCAAATGTCTCCACCGAAGCGTAACGGTCTGCTGGATTTCGCCGCATGGCTTTGAGAACGATGGCGTCAAGGTCGCCCGCGATCTGGCGCGCTAGCAGCTTTGCAGAAGTATTCCTGCGCTCGATAGCCACATCGTTGGTCATGGGCAACGATGATGGCACAGGCGTTTCCACACCAAGTAACGCTGATTCCGTGAGCGCGCGCCCTTCACGCACAGCACGATACGGAGAAAGTCCTGTCAGCAGTTCATGCAAGATGACACCCAGCGCATAGGTATCCGTGGCGGTACTAATGACACCGCCGGTGACTTGCTCGGGTGCCGCATAGCGCAATGTCATCACCCGACCGCCTAGTTGGGTGAGATCTGCGGCTGCATTCGCCGCCACGCCATCGTCGACCAGCTTGGCAATACCAAAATCGAGCAATTTCACCTGACCACTGTTATCAATGAGAATGTTGGCCGGTTTGAGATCGCGATGCACCACCAGGTGCCGATGCGCGTGCGCAACCGCGGCGAGAATCTGCCGGAACAGTTTCAACCGCTCCACAACGGTTGATCTCCGTATAGTCACAAATTCGGTTAGCGACTCGCCTTCGATATACTCCATCGCCATGTACGGCTGGCCGCGGCTGCCCTCAATGTCGCTGACGCCAGCATCAAACAGCCGCGCAATGTTCGGATGCGTGAGCTTGGCGAGGATGTCGCGTTCGCGGCGAAAACGCTCACGCCAGACCTCGCTGCGCAGGTAAATCGTCGGCAGCTTGAGTGCGACCTCGCGTTCAACACGTCCGTCGGCCTGTCTGGCTAGCCACACTTCGCCCATGCCACCACGGCCCAGTGGGCGTACCAGCGCGAACGGGCCAACGCGTGCGCCGGCGGTGAAGTCACTGCAAAGCGGGGGGGCCGGTGCCAGTTTCGGCACGGTCTCAAGTTCCTGGGATCGCTCGGCGCGGTCGTGCGCGGCCAGCATCTTGCGCAGGAGAGGCGCCAGATGAGGGTGCGTTAGATCGAGGCGCTCGAGCCATTGAGCGCGCGCGCCGTCTTCCATGTCGAGCGCGTCGGTCAGGAGCGGATCGATCTGCTGCCAGAGTTCCGGGGAAATGTTCATATTGGGCTTCTGCGCCTGACGCGGGCAACCATCGTCGAAAAGAACTGGTCAATCATTAAACGCCATTCGGCCGAAAAAGCTGTCAGTGTCGCGCTGTCAGCCGGCAATCATGGTCAGCAGCAGCGCGCGTGCCTTGTTCCACTCCCGCTGGACCGTGCGTTCCGAAATGCCCAGCGCTTCGGCAATTTCGGCGGCGTTCAGGCCACCGAAGAAACGCATCTCGACCAACCGCGCAAGCGCCGGATCCAGTTTGGCGAGATCATCCATGGCGGCGTTCACATCTTCGATGTCGATGGCGGTACCGACGCCATCCTGTACCGCAGTATCGAGCGTTACAAGATCGAGATCTCCGCCGCGGCGCAACGCGCGCTCTTCCCGAATCGTGTCGATGACGATGCTGCGCAGCGTACGAGATGCGTAGGCCAGAAACTGCAGGCGATTCGAAAACTGCCGGTCGGAGCCAGCGGCCAACTTCATGTAGCTGTCATGCACCAGCGCCGTGGTCTGCATGGTGCCGCTGCGCCCGCTGCGGTTCAGCCGCGCGCGCGCGATTTTTTTTAATTCAGGATACCAGGCGCTAAAGGCTTCATCCAAGGCGGCGCTGCGTCCCTGCTCGATTTTTTGCAGCGCGATGGCGAGGTCGGTCATGGTGTGGCGAATCGAATAGTCGTATCGGGATAAGGCAGGTTACCGCTGTATTGTCACATAGCTCTATCGTGCCTGAAAAACAATTGGCTTGACATGCCGCCAACGATAATTGATTTCGTTTGATCTGTAACAAGTGCTGTTCTGTCACGCGCTTGGCAGCATGTCCTCGAATACGGTTTAATATTGCAACTGAACCCAAATAACGATGAGATGAGGAGATTTTCATGGACCGCCCTAGCTTCCTTGAAAACGATATTGACCCGCAAGAGACACGTGAATGGATCGCGGCGCTCGAAGGTGTACTTGAAGCCGAAGGACCGGCACGAGCGCATTTTCTGCTAGAGCAGTTGATCGACAAGGCGCGTCGTTCGGGTGCATATCTGCCCTACTCCGCCAATACGGCATACATCAATTCGATACCACCGCACGCCGAGGCTGCGATGCCGGGAGATCATGAAATGGAATTTCGCATCCGCTCGCTGATCCGCTGGAACGCGGTGGCGCTGGTGTTGCGCGCAAACAAGGAAAGCTCTGAGCTCGGTGGACACATCGCGAGCTACCAGTCGGCATCAACGCTTTACAATATTGGCTTCGATCATTTCTGGAACGCGCCTTCTGCGACCCACGGTGGTGATCTTGTTTTTATGCAGGGCCACTCATCCCCCGGCGTTTACGCGCGGGCTTTTCTCGAAGGCCGGTTCACTGAAGAGCAAATGGTTAAGTACCGTCAGGAAGTCGATGGCGATGGCATTTCGAGCTATCCGCATCCTTGGCTGATGCCCGACTTCTGGCAATTTGCGACCGTGTCGATGGGGCTCGGTCCGATCCAGGCGATTTATCAGGCGCGCTTTATGAAGTACCTGCATAACCGCGGCATCGTCAACACCGAAGGCCGCAAGGTCTGGGCATTCATGGGTGACGGCGAAATGGACGAGCCCGAATCATTGGGCGCAATCGCACTGGCTTCGCGCGAAGGTCTCGACAACCTTATTTTTGTCATCAATTGCAATCTGCAGCGGCTCGATGGCCCGGTGCGCGGCAACGGCAAGATCATTCAGGAACTCGAAGCCGATTTCCGCGGTTCGGGCTGGAATGTCATCAAAACAATTTGGGGCCGCTACTGGGATCCGTTGTTTGCAAAAGATACCGATGGCTTGCTGCAACGGCGCATGATGGAAGCCGTCGATGGCGAATATCAAAACTACAAGGCGCGCGATGGCGCTTATGTACGCAAACATTTTTTCGGCAAATATCCGGAACTGGAAAAAATGGTGGCGACGATGTCGGACGACGATATCTGGCGCTTGAATCGTGGCGGTCACGACCCGTATAAAGTCTACGCTGCGTACTCTGCAACCGTGAACCACAAAGACCAGCCCACCGTCATTCTCGCGAAGACTGTGAAGGGCTATGGCATGGGCAAGGCGGGCGAAGGCCAGAACATCACCCATCAGCAGAAAAAAATGGATGTGACGTCTCTAAAGCAATTCCGGGATCGTTTCAACATCCCGATCGCCGACGATGTCATTGCCGATATTCCTTTTTACAGACCATCGGAAGACTCGCCCGAAATCAAATATCTGAAGGCGGCGCGTGAAAAACTGGGTGGCTCATTTCCGGTACGGCATCACAATATTGCCGCGCTGAAAGTACCGGAACTCACCATGTTCGACACACTGCTGAAAAGCACCGAGGAACGCGAAATTTCCACCACCATGGCGTTCGTGCGTGCTTTGAGCGCCCTGCTGCGCGACAAGGAACTTGGGCCCCGTGTGGTGCCAATCGTGGCCGACGAATCGCGCACCTTCGGCATGGAAGGCATGTTCCGGCAACTGGGGATTTATTCCTCGGTGGGTCAACTGTATGAACCGGTGGACTCCGCCGAATTGATGTTCTACAAGGAAGATAAAGCCGGGCAGATTTTGCAGGAAGGTATCAACGAAGCCGGCGCATTCTGCTCGTGGATGGCGGCCGGCACCAGCTACGCCAATCACGGCCAGCACATGATCCCATTTTTCATTTTCTATTCGATGTTCGGCTTTCAACGCGTGGGCGATTTGGCGTGGGCCGCCGGCGACATGCAGGCGCGGGGATTCCTGCTCGGCGGCACGTCCGGTCGAACGACATTGAATGGCGAAGGCCTGCAACATGAGGACGGCCACAGCCATTTGCTGTCGGCGACGATTCCGAATTGTATTTCCTACGACCCGACCTTCAGCTACGAGCTTGCCGTGATCATGCACGATGGCCTGAAGCGCATGTACGAAAAGATGGAGCACGTTTATTACTACATCACGGTGATGAATGAAAACTACACGCACCCGGCGATGCCCAAAGGTGCGGAGGCCGATATTCTCAAAGGGATGTATCTGTTT
>JANMPY010000347.1:0-1794 GCA_031370095.1 Betaproteobacteria bacterium | reverse complement strand
GATGGATGCAGTACAAAAAGCGAACTCCGGGCATCCCGGCGCGCCGATGGGCATGGCCGATATTGCGGAAGTTTTGTGGCGACACCATTTGCAACATAATCCAAAAAATCCGCACTGGGCGGATCGTGATCGTTTCGTGTTCTCGAACGGCCACGGCTCGATGCTGCTGTATGCCTTGCTGCATCTGACGGGATACGACTTGTCGATGGAGGAGATCAAAAATTTCCGGCAGCTGCATTCGAAGACGCCGGGGCATCCGGAAGTTGACGTGACGCCGGGTGTGGAAACGACCACCGGGCCGCTCGGACAGGGCTTGGCCAATGCGGTCGGCATGGCACTCGCCGAGCGAGAAATGGCGCGGACGTTTAATCGCGACGGCATCGATATTGTCGATCACTTCACCTACGTTTTTCTCGGCGACGGCTGCATGATGGAAGGCATTTCGCACGAAGTCTGTTCATTCGCGGGCACGCAGGGTTTAGGCAAGTTGATCGCGTTTTACGATGACAACGGCATTTCCATCGACGGCAAAGTCGAAGGCTGGTTTCGTGACAATACGCCGATGCGTTTTGCCGCCTATGGCTGGCACGTGATTCCGAATGTAAATGGCCACAATCCGGCAGAAATTGAAGCGGCGCTGTCAGAGGCGAAAACCGACACCAGCAAGCCGACGCTGATCTGCTGCAAAACCATCATCGGCAAAGGCTCGCCGAATTTGGCCGGCACCGACAAGGTCCACGGCGCAGCGCTGGGCGACAAAGAAATTGCTGCCACGCGTGAGGCAATTGGCTGGCCATATCCGCCGTTTGAAATACCACCGCATGTCTACGCGGCCTGGGACGCCACGCAAAAGGGCGCAGCGCTGGAAGCCAGATGGGACGCCACTTTCAAGGCATACGCGCAGCAGTTTCCAGCGCTTGCCGCAGAATTCACGCGGCGCATGGCAGGCGACTTGCCGATTAATTTTGCAGACAGCGCCGCAAGCGTTGTCAACAACGCAAATGCAAAAGCAGAAACCGTCGCCACCCGCAAAGCATCGCAATTGGCCATCGAAGGATTTGCCGCGCACGTCCCGGAAATGCTCGGCGGCTCGGCCGATCTTACTGGCTCCAATCTCACCAACTGGAGCGGCAGCAAGGCGCTTTCAGACAAACACGGCGGCAACTACATCAATTACGGCGTACGCGAATTCGGCATGACGGCCATTGCCACTGGCATTGCGCTGCACGGTGGCTTCATCCCGTACACAGGCACGTTCCTGACCTTCAGCGATTATTCACGCAATGGTTTACGCATGGCAGCGCTGATGAAGCGGCGCAATATTTCCGTGTTCACACACGATTCCATCGGCCTGGGTGAGGACGGCCCCACGCATCAATCGGTCGAACACGTCGCCTCGCTGCGCTTGATTCCCAACATGGATTTGTGGCGACCCTGCGACACCGTCGAGGCTGCGACCGCGTGGGCGCAGGCACTCACACGCAGGGACGGCCCGAGCTGCCTGATATTTTCGCGCCAGAACAGTCCGTTCCAAAAACGCGATGCGGCGACATTGGCAAATGTTGCCAAGGGCGGCTACGTGCTGAGCAAAGAAGCGGGTGCGCTTACCGCCGTCATCATTGCCACCGGCACCGAAGTAGGATTGGCGATGGACGCGCAAACGGCGCTCGCCAGCGATGGGGTATATGTGCGCGTGGTGTCGATGCCGTCGACATTTATTTACGATAAGCAAGATGCAAGTTATCGCGAAAACGTATTGCCGAGAGGCGTGCCACGTGTCGCGATTGAAGCCGG
>JANMPY010000341.1:0-5949 GCA_031370095.1 Betaproteobacteria bacterium | reverse complement strand
CACGAAAGTCAACCGCGCCCGTCAGATGGTTGGACAATACAAATTGCACGTGACGCCGACCATGGTGGTGAACGGGCGCTTCGCGGTCGAGCCGGGGAGAAGCAGCACAAAGGTGATGTTCGCCAACATTGACCAACTCATCGCTCAGGCGCGCGCGACATTGAAAACCGCGTCGGCCGCAGCGCCAGCCGGAGCGTCATTGAAAAAATCGGCTGCGGCGGCGAAATAGTCTGCAAATTCAGCAACACGCTATTGGTAGAAACGCATGAGCCCGACCAGATTACCGCAGCGAAATTTTGCGGCAATCGCCTGAACGGCCTCGTGATCGACCGCTCGAACTACTGCTAATGTCGCGCCACTAGCGTTTAACGGGCGATTCGACGTACTCAAAAACCTTCACCACCCGCGATACCCCGCTCGTGGTGCGCGCGAGCTCGGTGGCAACATCGGCTTCCTCGCGGGTGACTATGCCTAATAAAAATGCGGTGCCAGCTTCAGTCACGACCTTGACGTGATTGATGGAAAACTTGCCGTTGTTGATGAAGCGCGTTTTCACATTGGTGGTGATGAAGGTATCGTTGGCGCGTGCGGTGAGTGCGGTGTTGCCGCCGACGGTAATTTCATTAAGCACATTTTTGACGCTGGAGATACTGCGAACGCTATTGCCAATGTCCAGCTTCATTTGCTCGCTCGGCACTTCACCGGTGAGCAACACAGCCAGGTTGAAACTGGTGACATTCACGTGCGCATCCTTGAAGCTTTCGATCAGTCGGCCGCGCGCTTTCCACTCGATATTTTCGTCTTCGACATAGACGCCGGTCGAGCGGCGATCATCGGCCATCAACGCGGTGGCACCGATACCGGTGACCGCCAATGGAATGCAGCCCGGCAGTACGAGTGTTGCGATGGTGACTGCAAAAAATAAAAGTGAGCGCATTATATTTCTCCAAACATGAGGTTATCGATGGCATCGCAAAGGCAGTGCAGCATGAGCAGATGCACTTCCTGAATGCGTGTGGTCACCTGTGAGTCAACGTTGAGCGGCACGTCACCTGCGTGCATCAGGCTGGCAATTTTTCCGCCGTTGCGGCCAGTCATGCCAACGACGTGCATGCCCTTCCGATGCGCAGCTTCGATTGCGGCGATGACGTTTTTGGAATTGCCGCTGGTGGAAATCGCAAACAGGATGTCGCCGGATTTGCCGAGCGCACGCACCTGCTTGGAAAAAATTTCATCAAACGAATAGTCGTTGCCCACCGCCGTGAGAATCGACGAGTCGGTGGTCAGCGCAATCGCTGCGAGCTCGGCACGTTCGCGCTCAAAACGTCCCACCAGCTCGGCTGCAAAATGCTGCGCGTCACCGGCTGAGCCGCCATTGCCGCAAGAGAGAATCTTGCCGCCGTTTTTAAGGCAATTGACCATCGTGTGTGAAGCCGCAGCGATATGCGGCGTGAGCGCGGCAGCAACGCGCTGTTTGGTGGCAATGCTGTCGTGGAAGTGCTGGGTGATACGATTTTCTATCTTTATCATCATTAAATTTTACGCCTCAAAAGCGCTTTTCAACCATTCGACATTGGTCACATCCAATCCGTTCAACAGCACCACATCAAAGCGGCACGGCGGCAGATGCTTCATGTCCGCCAGATAATGTTGCGCGGTAGCGATAATTTTTGCCTGCTTCGACGCTGTGATGCTCGCCAACGCGCCGCCAAAATCCACTGTGCCGCGCAACGGTTTCCGCAGTCGCACTTCTACGAACACGAGCGACTCGCGATCCTGCATGATGAGATCAATTTCGCCATGGCGGCAACGATAATTTCGTGCGACCAAATTGAGGCCGTGCCGGGTCAGAAAACGTTCCGCAATCCGCTCGGCGTCGTCGCCGGTTTTTTTGGTGCTGAAAAGTTGCAGCAGCGTCATTCGCCGCGACGATAAAGCTGCGATTTACCGTCGTGAATTTCCACCGACGAGAGCGCGCGGGCGAGCTGATGCCCGTCCTGCGTGATGCGGCCGGTGACGCCGTCGAGTGGCGGCAGGCTCTTCGCGTTGTCGGTCTTCACAATCAACTGGCCGAGACGCCACGCGTCAATGCCGAGCGCATACAGCCGCTCAACCTCAACCGGCAACGCCTGCGCAGGTTTGGCGTAGGCCATCACGGCCGGGTGATCGCGCTCGGCGAACCATGGCATTTCGAGGAAACGAACGTTGTCGAGATCAAGATTGGCGACCGCCGCTGCGTTCGGATCGACGCTATGCGATGTCGTGAAAACCGGTATGCCCACCGGAAGATATGGGCGAACGTAACGCGCAGCGGTCGGGTCAGCTGCCAGGAAAACGACGCTCGCTTTAGGTCCAAGCTTTTCCATCGCAGCGGTCACGCGCGCCGCCTCGCTGCGGTCACCGCCGAATGCAATACGCGCAACAATTTCGCCGCCGAGGCGCAGCGTTTCTTTCTCGAAACTTTCCTGAATACGTTTTTCCAGTGGACTATTCGCGACCACCACGGCCACGCTGCGCAGTCCCTCGTCAGATGCCATGCGTGCGAGGAGCTTGGCCTCGACATCTAGACTCAGTGAAATATAAAAAAATCGGTCAAACAAATCGTTATCGGAAGAAACGACAAGTGCATTCAACGCAAGCGTCGGCAGGAATCGCGACTCGCGCGCGATCGTGTTCGCGCCATCGCGCGTTACGCCGCCGATGATGGCGATGGCACCGTCCGTGACGGCCTTGCGATAAATTGTCGCGAGTGAAGCGCCTTCATCTTCGGTGGTGTAGACGCGATAGACGGGCGCATTTTTTCCGTCGGCCTGGGCGCCGGCGATGAAGCCGAGTTTTAGCGCTTCAGCAACTTTGCCAAACATTTTCGACGCCAACGGCAAAAGCAACGCGACATGCGGCACTGGATTTTCCGCGTCTGTCGCAGGCGGCGTAGAAAGCTTTGCCGTCGGGTCAGGTGTCTCCGTGGGTGTCTGCCCAGTGCGGTTGGCGACAGGTGCGACCGGCGTGAGAAGCGGCGCAGTCACCGCCTTGCCGGGCTCCGGTGTGCTTGCGCGTTCCTGCGCTTCCACCGACAATGCGCAAAGCATAGTCACTGCGCTGACCAACAGTACACGCAGTAAAAAGTTAGCAGGAAGATTGTGTGTTCGCATCGCGCGAAAGAAAAATTTGATGGCTTCTGAAACCGAAAAGTTACTTGAGAATGCATTATATGTGGTGGCCACGCCGATCGGAAATCTTGGCGACATCACGCTGCGTGCTATCGAGACGCTGAAATCGGCAAACGTCGTCGCCTGCGAGGACACGCGCGTCACCAGAATATTGCTGAATCATTTCGCGATAAAAACCCGCGTGATTGCCGTACACGAACACAACGAACGCAATGCCGCAGAGGGCATCATCAATCTATTGCAACAAGGCCAGGCGGTCGCGTTGGTGACCGATGCGGGCACACCTGCCATATCCGACCCCGGTGCGGTGGTGGTCAATGCGGTACGCGCGGCGAGTTTCAAGGTGATTCCGATCCCAGGTGCCTCGGCCGTCGTCGCTGCCATTTCTGCCAGCGGCGAGGGCGAGCACGGCTTCACGTTTGCGGGCTTTCTGCCCTCTGGCGCGGGAGATCGCAAACGCGCGCTCGAGGGTTGGAAATCTTGCCAACACGCGTTGGTGTTTTACGAAACACCGCATCGCATCGTTGAAATGGTCGCAGCACTGCTCGAGTCGTTTGGCGAAGAGCGCGAAATTATTCTTGCGCGCGAAGTCACCAAGAAATTTGAAAACATTCACCGCGTGAATCTGCGCGATGCTGTTGCGTGGCTGGAAGCAGACGCAAATAATATTCGCGGCGAGTTCGTGGTCATTTTGGCAAACACAAGCACTGGCGCGGCTCCTGCGGCACAAACGGCCCAGGAGCAAGCACTGGAGCGGACTTTGGCGATATTGTGCTCTGAGTTACCGCTGAAACAGGCGGTGACACTGGCGGTGAAGTTGACGGGGGAAAAAAAGAACAAGATTTACGATTTGGCCTTGGCGCTGAAGGCACCGCCTGAAAACTTGTGATGTAAAAATTGCGGCAACGCTTATCCGCAGAGAATCTCAGCGTCGCGCCAGATACTGTTTCGCATGCTGCGTTTCAGGGTGAATGCCTTGCGGGTTATTCGCGCTTGTCAGCAATTGTTCATAGTACTTTTGTGCGGTGCCCTTATCTTTGATCGCTTCAGCGGCGCGTGCAGCAGCATAGAGGCTTCTGAAGCGATTCGGCTCTTTGATAATGGCGCGTTGGTACTCAGTCAGCGCCGCGCGCGGCTGTTTCATCGCCATTAACATGTCGCCGAGTTGTTCGCGAACCGGAATGATCGGGCCCGGTGTCACCGCGCTTTTTTCGGTGCCGTCTTCATGATCGGCCGCTTCGCGCAATAGCCGCAACGCCTCTTTGCTCTTGCCACCGGCACGGGCGATCCAGGCGTTGACTGTCTGGATCTGAATGTCCGCTTGATCCACCCAATAAAATTGTTTGCCTTCCCGCATCGCAATTTTTAGTGTGGCCAGACGCGCGACATCTTTTTTTGCAGCCGCCACTTTGCCCAGCCGCGCTGCGCCCAAGGCTCGCGCATACACGAGGATTGCTTCGGCATGCGGAAATTGCTGCCAGCTGAAATCGAATTCGGATATCGGCAGTTTTAGTGACGCGGCCTCCGACCAGCGCTGTCTCTCCAGCGCGATGCGCGAGGGAATCGCTGCGAGCGCATATGCGGCAGAAAAATTTTCACCATCAACCTTGCGCAACGCCTGAATTTCACCGAGCACGCGTTTCGCATCTTCGTCCTGCGCTTTTTGCAGGTACGCGTAACCCATGTAGTCCCAGGAATGAAGTTTGCCGGAGGGATCGCGGACGGTATTGAGCACGGCCGTGTTGGCAGCGATTGAGTCGTCCCACATGCCGAGTCGCGTGAAGATGTGCGACGGCATGTGCAACGCGTGCGGCGCGGACGGCGCGATGTCGCGATAGCGATAGGCCGAGGCCAGGCCGCGCTGCGCCAGCGGCGGCGAATCGTAACAATGAATAAGGTAGTGCGACACGCCGGGATGATCGGGCTTCGCGACGAGAATGCCTTCAAATATTTGCGCAGCGCTCAATTGATTGCGGTAGGTCTTGTCGTTGGGATCAAAGTTGGCTGATAGCGCCAGCGCGTGAAATATCTTCGCTTCAATATCATCCGGGTATTTGGCCGCCAGCTTGGACATGGACAATTCGTAGGCGAGCTGACGCGTTTCCCCGGGGATTTTTTCAGCGTCCTTGAAAAAATATTCGACGCTGGCAATGTAGTCCTGCTCGCGTTCTGTTTTGGGCGCGAGCTGGCGGGCTTTTTCCACTGCGGCCATGCCGTCACGCAGCGCCTTCCCGGTGACAGGCCAGGTATAGGGGTTGCCCATCGCCGCCATCGCGTGCGCCCAATGCACCATGGCGCAGCCGGGATCCGCCTTCTCGGCCTCAGCGAGCGACTTCTTCACCTCGGGCCAATAGAAAGAATGCAGCAGCGCCACGGCACGCGTGAAATGCGCCTGCGCCGCGTCGTTGCAGGAGATGGGCAAGCGTACTGTTCCCAGTTTTTCGGGCGCGTTGACGGTGGGTAAATCTGTTGCGTGCGAAATCGCTGCAAACAGTAAACCGGCAAGAAACACAGAAGCCGATTTCGGCAATAGCGGTACACGATGAGAAAGATTCATGTTGCCTCCTTGACCACACCAAGCGGCCCAGAATTCGCACGGTCGGGATGCGACGCTTCGATTTTCGTGGGTACTAGGGTGTCGATTGAATCATGAAAATACTCCCACCAAAGGGTGCAGTCAACTTGCTCTTCCGGGACGGGTGTAATTCAACGTATGTGACCTGAAACCGCGCGCGCATCGCGACCG
Source organism: Betaproteobacteria bacterium (assembly GCA_031370095.1). Taxonomy (GTDB): domain Bacteria; phylum Pseudomonadota; class Gammaproteobacteria; order Burkholderiales; family Usitatibacteraceae; genus UKL13-2. Next base: position 33 of record JANMPY010000341.1, on the reverse strand, counting down.
GAACCATTCGACCCGCCGGATATAATCATTACA
>JANMPY010000278.1:0-3896 GCA_031370095.1 Betaproteobacteria bacterium | reverse complement strand
TGTGCTGGCGGGCATGGCGATGGCGGCGTTGCTGTTGCAGCCGAAGCGGCACGATGCGAAAGGCGCGTGACTATCTAAATCGAGGTCACCTCTAGTGCTGGCGGGGCGTTTCAGGCACTTTCGGCCTGCACGCCGCGCCAGCGCTAGACTTTGCTACTCTTTAATCGCTTCAACCACAATATTCAGCGTCACCTCGTCGCCCACCGCTGGCGCGTTTTTACCAGCGTTGAATTCCGAGCGTTTGATTTTGGTATTGGCATTGGCACCGCACATTTCTTTTTTCGTGAACGGGTGCGGCGCGCAGTTGAGCGATGTCACCGCGAGCGTCACCGGCTTGGTAATGCCCTTGATGGTCAGCTCGCCTGTAATTGTAGAAATCTTTTCCCCGTCGAATTTGAAATTGCTGGACTTGAAGGTGATCGTGGGAAATTTCTCGACATCAAAATAACCGTCGCCTTTGAGATGGCCGTTGAAAACATCGAAACCGGTATTGACCGATGCGACATCGATGCTTACGTCAAGCGCGCCGGTCTTGGCGGCACGATCAAGCGTGATCTTGCCGGTGGTTTTATCGAATTTGCTTTGCTGCGTTGAAAAACCGAAGTGCGTGTAGGAAAAACTCGGGAAGCTGTGCGTGCCTTCAATGACATAGGTTTCGGGTGCGGCAAATGCGGGAATGGCGATCCCTAACGTTGCGGCAAGAATGGCGATGCGTTTCATGGTGGTGCTCCTGTAGTTAAGTGAAATTTCTATTTGGCTTTAACGGGTGCCACAGTAGTTGGTGCGGCAGACGGTGCCGCAACGATGTGAAAATTGACCTGTATTTCATTGGCGACAGTCGAGACATCGGCCCACGGTCCTTCGCCAATTGCAAAGTCGATGCGCTTCAAGGTGAAGCCGCCGTCAAATACGCCATTGGCACCTTCAACTTTGAACGTAAACGCCGCAGCGACGGGGATGGCTTTTCCCTTGATCGTGAGCGGTCCGCTGACTTCAAATTTTCCCGCGCCGATTGCTTTCACCGCACTCGACGTGAATGTCGCTGCAGGAAACATGCGCACGTTAAACCATTGTTTGCCCACCACCTCGTCGTTGGCGTCTTTGGAGCCCGCGTCGACGGAATTCAAGTCAATGCTAATGTCGACCTTTGCGGCCTCCGGTTTAGCGGGATCAAACGCCAGGCGGGTGGTGAATTTCGGGAAGCGGCCTTGCACCGGCACGCCCATCTGGCGCGAGGTGAAGGTGAGGCTGGATTTTTCAGCTTGCACAGCGCCGTACTCAACAGCTCCTGCAACGCTTGCCGCAAGTGCGCCGCAGCCAAACAGAAACGTTGGTAGAAATTTTTTCATGATGGTCATTTTTGATTGCAAGGAGACTAAGCCGTTTTTTTTCTCGCAGGCAACATCCGTCGCAGGATGTCGTCTTTATCAATGAAGTGATGTTTTAACGCGGCAGCCGCATGCAGGATGACGATGCCGATCATGGTGAAATTGAGTGCCTGGTGAACGAGTGTCAGCGACTCGCCGAGTTGTTTGTTTTTTTGCAGCAGGTCAGGGATGGGTATTACACCAAAATATACCGTCTGAAATCCCTTCGCCGAACTCATTAGCCAGCCGCTCAGCGGGATCGCGATCATCAGCGCGTACAGCACGAAGTGCGATGCGTCTGCGGCGATCCGCTGCCAGCGAGGCATGTCAGCCGGTAACGTTGGTGCAGCATGGGTAATTCGCCACAAGCACCGGATGAGAACCAGCATGAAAATCGTCACACCCGCCCATTTGTGCCACGAATAAAGCCGCAACTTGAGCGGTGAAAGCGACAGGTCAACCATATACAGGCCTACGCTGAATGAAATCAAAATCATCAAGCCGATCAGCCAATGCAGACCGATGGCAACGCCGCTATAGCGAGGCACATTCATGACCTGCCGCCCGACTCGAACGCGGCACGCAGCCGATTGAGTTGCTGGCGCATGGCGTTGAGCTCAGCATCGCTGAAACTCGCAAAGAGAGGAGATAGATGCGCCAGGTGCGCAGGAAATATTTTTTCAAACAAGGCCTGCCCACGGCGGGTGAGCTTGGTAATCCAGCTGCGGCCATCATTGGGCGAGTCATGGCGCGTTATCAGCCCTTTTTGCTCCAGCCGGTCAAGCACGCCTGTCATGGTGCCTTTGGTGATGAGCGTCTTTTCACCCAGCTCTTTACAGCTCATGCCAGCGGTGTTGCCAAGCGTGGCAATGATGTCGAATTGCGCGGGTGTCAGCCCCAGTTCGCGCACATGCAGGCCGGAGCAGCGCTCGAAGCTTTGCGCGCATTCGATAAGCGCGCGAACCAGCGGCATGAAGGCTTTAGTTTTCATTATTCATCAGCTTTTTAACAATCAGAAAAACCAGAAAAATATAGTTCTCATTAGAACTATATTTTGAATCAATGTGGACGTGCAAGTCAAGCAGCGAATGCTTTGCTTGGGCTAAATGGTCAATTCAGGTTTTGCCGGATCGGGACGTTCGATGCGGAGTTCCACGCGCTTGGCTTGGCTGGCGGCTGTGTTCGTCGCTAATGCGTCAGCGAGATTTCATTTGCGCGGGAACCGCTACTGACAGGGTCTGGCTGATGCGTTTTCATTGCAATGACGCTGTTACGCAAGGTCGCTGTGTGTAATCGTCCCTCTGTCAACGATTGCGAGGCGTAGAGCTCGAACTTCTCGTTCGCGCAACTTGGCCGACTGCCTGCCCAAAGCAGCGTCCAGTCACCGACCGGTGTCGGCTCGTCGTGCCGTAACTGGCGTAGCAGGAAGGGACAATCTGCGGCAGGTGATGATTCCTTGCGAACCGTGACGATGCCTTGCGCGTACTCCAGAATTCCACGTTCCGATTCGCCAAGCTGTTCGCTCTGTATGCACGAGTACGCAGGGGGCAGCGCACGCGCCATCGACTCATACACACCACGATAGCCTTTTGCAGCATCGATCCATGGCATCAACAGCACGACGGGCAAGGCCCAGGAAACGGCCAGTGATGCAGTCCACACGAGCAACGGTCCTTGTGCGATCCGGCGGCGATAGCATACGATCAACAACCACCCGACTGAGGCCAATGCGGCGGCAGCCACACCTGGCAGCGATAACGGCAAGATGAATTTCAGCGGCAGATTGCGTGCTATCCATTGCCAATCCGGCGCCTGCGCGGTAGCTGTCAACGCACCCCAGAGGAACCAGCTCAATGGCGCAATCGCGAGCGCTATTGCGACGCCAAGAGCGCCAAGGATTTTCCAAAAACGAATCGGCACATGCTGCTGCGCGCCGGTTGCGGCAAGGGCAAGCGCAGACAACAGGGGCAAGGCGTAGATAACGCGCGCTGAACCTGCGACGGCGAGCACCAGCGCGAGCGACAGGGTAATCGCCAAACCGACTTGCATGCCGGGTTCGCGGAGAATATTGGCGCGGGTTTTCCACAGCGCAATGCCAATAAATATCCACCACGGAAAAACAAACCAGGGAAAGACCTTGGTCCAAAAACCGCGTTCGCTCGCCGCACCCAGTACCTCGACCGAAAAGCCGACAAATCGTCCGATGTTGTTGTCCCATAACCACGTGGTGAATGACACGGCGTCGCGCATATAGAGCAACGTTGGCCAAATGATTAACCACGGCATCGCCACCAGCAAAGCGAGCAACAAGAGCCGCAAGTAACGGCGGTCGCGCCACCCTTTCGCGCACAGCGGCAACGCGATGGCGGCGAGGGCAATTGCACCCGGTGCCAGCAGACCTTTCGCCAGAAAACCCACGCCCACACCAGTACCCAGTGCGAGGAACGCCCATTTGCGGTTATATGCGTGCGCAACCAATCCCAGTGTCGCCAGCGCGAAGCCGGTCATCAACGGCAGATCCGGCAGCAT
>JANMPY010000213.1:0-7706 GCA_031370095.1 Betaproteobacteria bacterium | reverse complement strand
TGCGCTCGACGCCGATGGCGTACTTTTATTCACCAACCTCATTCGTGCGCATTTGGAACGAGGCGGCATTGCCTGCATTGCGACGCATTTGGCACTGGATCTCGCATTGCCGGTGAAAGAAATCAGTCTCGACGCTTTGCGTGAAGTCGCCTGATGAGTGCGACCGTGGCGGCACAATTTTCGCAACACCGGATAACGGCGTCGCCAGAGCGTGGCTTTCTGGTGGCACTTCTGCGCGACGTGAAGCTCGCCGCACGGTCGAAAGGCGAAGTCATCCAGGCACTGGTATTTTTTGTCGTGGTGGTGAGCCTTTTTCCGCTGGCGATAGGCCCTGAGTCGGCGTTGTTAAAACGCATTGCGCCGGGTGTGGTGTGGGTGGCGGCGCTGTTGTCGGTTTTGCTCACTTTGCCGCGAATATTGGCAAACGACTATGCCGACGGCACGCTCGAACAACTGGCATTGTCGGTTTATCCGCTGCCGGTAATCGTCGCCGGTAAAATGGTGGCGCACTGGTTGATGACGGGGCTGCCGCTTGCCGTGCTCTCACCTTTGCTCGGATTACAATTTGGTCTGCGTTCGGGCGAACTAGCCGCGTTGTTTACGAGTCTGATATTGGGAACGCCGGTGTTGTCGATGATTGGTGCGATAGGTGCCGCATTGACGCTCGGCGTACGCGGCGGGTCGATACTAATGGCGCTGCTGGTGTTGCCGCTGTACATTCCAGTGCTGATCTTCGGCGCGGGTGCGGTCGAGCAGGCGATGGTCGGCCTCGATTTTTCAGCAAATTTATCGCTGCTCGGCGCAATTTTATTGTTGGGCGGACTGTTGGTGCCGTTGGCAGTCGCAGCTGCCGTAAAGATTTCTCTGGATTGATTCGTGAGCTTATTCAAATACGCTTCCCCCGCTGCTTTTTATCCGCTTGCCGGCAAGCTGGTGCCGTGGTTTGCCGCATTGGCGGCGATTGTCGGCATCGCTGGACTTTACGCAGGCCTCGTTGCAGCGCCGCAGGACTACCAGCAAGGGGAGGTATATCGCATCCTGTTCATCCACGTTCCCACCGCATGGATGGCGATGTTTATTTATCTGGTGATGGCAATGTACGGTGTGATGGCATTGACCTTCAATACGCGGCTGTCAGCAATGATGATGGAAGCGCTGGCACCGACCGGCGCGATGTTCACAGTGCTGGCGCTATGGACAGGCGGCATGTGGGGCAAGCCGACGTGGGGCACCTATTGGGTGTGGGACGCACGCACCACGTCAACGTTGATTTTGTTATTTCTATACGTCGGCTACCTGGCGCTCATCAATGCGATTGAAGATAAAAAACGTGCCGACAAAGCCGGTGCTTTATTGGTGATCGTCGGCTCTGTGAATATTCCGATCATTTATTTCTCGGTGAAATGGTGGAACACGCTTCATCAGGGCGCATCGGTGTCGGTGACTGCGTCGCCAAAAATGGCGGCCATCATGCTCTGGGCGATGCTGGCGATGGCGATTTCCTGTTGGATGTACACCATCGCGGTGTCATTGGTGCGCGTTCGTGCCATCATTCTTGAACGGGAACGCGGGCGCAGCGCGGCGTGGGTTGCGGAGGCACGGGCAATGACAAAAGCGGTGACCCAATCATGAATTGGGCGGAAATTTTTACGCTCGACGGACGCGGGTTCTACATCTGGGGCTCGTTCGGTGCATTCGCCCTTGCGGTCATCGTTGAAGTCGTGTTGGTGCGCATGCGCGGGCGACGCATCAACGCAGAGATTGAGGAAGAACTGATGGCCGCGAAGCTCGCACAAAAAACGAAGGTTGTACGATGAAGGCACGGTATAAACGATTCATGTGGATTGCGCTTGGACTATCGGTCATCGGCGTGGCGGTGACGCTGGTGTTGCAGGCATTCAATTCCAATCTGGTATTTTTTTTCACGCCGACGCAAGTTGCCGAAAACAAAGCACCCGCCGGTCGCACCTTCCGTATCGGCGGGCTGGTGACAGCGGGTAGTTTGAAGCGCCAAACCGATGGGCTCACGGTAACATTCGACGTAACCGATACCGCCAAAACCATCCCGGTCACCTACACCGGCATTCTTCCGGACATGTTCAAGGAAGGCAAAGGCGTGATCGCGCAGGGGAAAATCGGCCAGGATGGTGTGTTCCGTGCTGCCGAAGTGTTGGCCAAGCACGATGAAAATTACATGCCGCCCGAAGCCGCAGAGGCGCTGAAAAACGCCGGCCATCCGATTGACGGCAAACTATTTGCCGGGCAAAAATCGGTCACCACGCAAGCGCCAAAAACCAATTGAGCTAATTTGAGGCATTCATCATGGTTCCAGAACTAGGCCAATTCTCACTCATCCTCGCACTTTGTCTGGCGATTGCGCTGGGCACCTTGCCGCTGATCGGCGCGTATCATGGCAACGCGCGTCTCACCTCGCTGGCAAGACCGTTGGCGCATGGCCAATTCGTCTTCATCGTGTTTGCGTTCGCCTGCCTCGTTTATTCTTTTATCAGCAGCGACTTTTCAGTGCAAAACGTTGCCGCCAATTCCAACACAAAATTGCCGGTCTACTACCGCATCACCGCGTCGTGGGGCTCGCACGAAGGCTCACTTCTGTTGTGGGTGCTGATGCTGGCGGGATGGACGTTTGCGGTGTCGATTTTCAGCCGCAATTTGCCGCAAGATGTACTTGCCCGGGTGCTGGCCGTGATGGGGCTCATCATGATCGGCTTTTTGCTGTTCATGTTGCTGACCTCCAACCCGTTTGATCGCCTGCTGCCCGCAGCGGTTGAAGGGCGCGACTTGAATCCGCTGCTGCAAGATCCCGGCATGATCTATCACCCGCCAATGCTCTACATGGGCTACGTCGGTTTTTCGGTGGCGTTTGCGTTCGCGGTGGCGGCATTGATCGGCGGCAAACTCGATGCGACATGGGCGCGCTGGTCGCGCCCGTGGACAACTGCCGCTTGGTGCTTTTTGACGGTGGGAATCGCACTCGGCTCGGCGTGGGCTTACTATGAATTGGGCTGGGGCGGCTGGAGGTTTTGGGACCCGGTGGAGAATGCATCCTTCATGCCATGGTTGGTTGGCACGGCGCTCATTCATTCGCTGGCCGTGACCGAAAAACGTGGTGTATTCAAGAGCTGGACGGTGCTGCTCGCGATGATCGCGTTTTCACTTTCGCTGCTGGGGACATTTCTCGTGCGCTCCGGCGTGTTGACCTCGGTGCATGCGTTCGCGACTGACCCAAAACGTGGCGTGTTTATTCTCGCCTTTCTGGCCATCGTCATCGGTGGCTCGCTGGCGCTTTACGCATGGCGCGCACCGACGCTGGGCTTGGGTAAAGTGCCGCGCGATTTTTCGCCAACCTCGCGCGAGTCTTTGCTGCTTGCCAACAATGTGATTCTGGTGGTGGCGATGTTGGCCGTCGTGTTGGGCACTTTGTACCCCTTGTTTCTGGATGCGTTGAAGCTCGGCAAGATTTCAGTCGGCCCGCCGTATTTTGATGCAGTGTTTTATCCACTGATGGCACCCGCGTTGTTCCTGATGGCGGTGGGGCCGATCTCGCGATGGCGCAATGCGACGCTGCCCGATCTGGTGTCGCGATTGAAATGGGCATTCGGTATCGCGGTGGCGTCAGGCATCGTGATTCCATTGCTGATGGGTAAATGGACGCCGATGATCGCGCTGGGTTTGTTGCTGGCAACGTGGATCATCGCCGCGTGTGTGACCGCGTTGGCGCTCAGGTTTCAGGCGACGCCGGGCACGGGATTTTTCACGAAAATCAAAGCCAATCGTTCGAGCTATTACGGCATGCATTTGGCGCACGTCGGCATCGCGGTATTTGTCATCGGCATTACGCTCGTGAAAGGCTATGAAACCGAACGCGATGTGCGCATGGCGCCCGGCCAAACTGTGACAGAGGGTGGCTATGAATTCAAATTCGTCAAAGTCGGCGATACCACCGGCCCCAATTACGCTGCCATTGAAGGCAGTTTTGAGATCAGCAAAAACGGTAACGTCGTGGCGTTGATGAAACCTGAGAAACGCAGATATTTTGCGTCCGGCCAAACGATGACCGAGGCCTCAATCGACGCCGGCTTTACGCGCGACGTTTACGTGGCGCTCGGCGAGCCGGTCGAAGGTGCGACCGATGGCGCGTGGGGTGTGCGCATCTATGTAAAACCATTCATCAACTGGATTTGGGGCGGCTGCATCCTGATGGCGCTTGGTGGGCTGTTGGCGATACTGGATCGTCGTTATCGCCTGAAGGTGAAGGTGCGTCAGCCGGAAATACTGGTGTCACCGCCGCCAGCGCCGACGAAACCGAAGCGCGCAAAATCGGCACGGCCACAGACCGGCCCGCGAGCGGCTCAATAGCGGCAGAGGAAAAACAACCATGCTGCGCACTTGGCGCTACTTTTTGCCGCTGGCTATTTTTTTTGGCCTGTTGTGGTTTCTCTACACCGGATTGTCGCTAAATCCGCGTGAGATTCCATCGGCGCTGATCAATAAATCCGCGCCCGCTTTTGAATTGGCGCAGCTACACGCGCCCGAAAAAAAGCTTGGCGCAGGCGACATGAAAGGCCAGGTATGGCTGCTCAATGTCTGGGGCTCATGGTGCGTATCGTGCCGCTATGAGCATCCTTTCCTCAATGAGCTCGCCAAAGAACAAGTGCTGCCGATCATCGGGCTCAACTGGAAAGATAAACCCGAAGACGCAAAGGCGTGGCTCGTCAAATTCGGCGATCCCTACAAGATTTCGGTGAGTGATCTTGATGGTCGCGTCGCCATTGACTACGGTGTCTACGGCGCGCCGGAAACATTTGTGATCGACGCGGCAGGGATGATTCGTTACAAGCACACCGGGCCGATTGACGCCGATGTGCTGCGCGATAAATTGTTGCCGGTGATTCGTGGATTGAAAAAATCATGATGCTTGTTGATGGGAAAAAATTATCAAACACCAGCACTGGTGCGGCTCCTGGCGAATTATTGCTCTGTAAGGTGCGCCGGTGCTTGAGTTTGACATTTTTATGCTGTGGCGTCGCCTTCGCAGCCCATGCGCAAACGCCAACGCCACCACTCGCGCCGATCTCACTCGAATTGGAGGCGCGACTAAAAAAACTCGAAACCGAATTGCGCTGCCTGGTTTGCCAGAACCAAACGCTGGCCGAATCACCGGCGGGATTGGCGGGAGACTTGCGGCGCGAAATCCGCTTGCTTGCGGATCAGAATAAATCGAACGAGGAAATCAAGGAACACCTGCGCGCCCGCTACGGTGACTTTGTGCTTTATTCGCCGCCGGTCGACGGCAAAACATATCTGTTGTGGTTCGGCCCGTTCGGTTTGTTGATCGGTGGCGCGATTCTGCTGTGGATCATGAGTCGGCGCAGGGTCGCAAACTCCCGACCAAGCGCGCCGGTCAGCGCCGACGTGCTGTCGCGTGCGAACGCGATGTTGAAAGACGATTAAGCAAATCAACGTCGCGCTGCGCCCCAACTACAACGGCGTGCACATCACAACGCCTTCTTCCGACCAGCCGTTGGCTTTCATGTCCTCAATCTGCGAATTGCTCGTCGTATACCGATGGCTTGAGGTGCGTTCGCGATAGCGCGATTCGACCAGCCGCGTCACGGCAAGCGTGCCGGGCGCGCAGCTCGTTGGCATGACGCTTTGGGTCGCGCTATTGATCCAGAACGCGATGCCTTCGTCGTTCCAGCCGCGGCTATTTCGTAGCAGCGCGCAATCGCGTGCGATAGCGGAATAAAAATGTGTGTTGGTGACGGACGAATAAAAGCGACAGACCGGCACTTGTGTCGCGGCGCGCACTTCGTTTGGGGCGGGTGTCGTAAACGCCTTGAACTGATAGCCGGTTCGGCTCCACCCAGTGCCGGTGCGATCAAGTGCCGCTTTGTCGACGCTACTGGCGGTCAGGAAATATCGCTTGATGTTGCCGTTATAAAACTCCTCCACCAGCACCTCAGTGGCCGCCAACGCGGTCGGTGGCAGGTAGTCAATGCGCAAATAATCGGCAAGTCCACCGCCGACATTGCGCTGCCTTGACAATAGATCGAGCGCCGCTTTATTACCGTTGACGTAGGCTTCAAAGAATGGAATTGCCCAGCCAAACACATCACTCCCATAGCTCGACTCGTAGGTGTGTACCACGCCATTCAAGGCCACCTGGAAACGTGCGCCGCGAAAATTGTTCACCGCCTGTTCCATCATGAACATTGGCGCGGTGGTGTCCTCGGTGCCCGAAATGGAAAGATAAGGTGCGGAGACGTTTTTCGCCGTCGCGTTGTCGTCACCGTATGCCGGCAGCAATCGCTGACCAGCGTAAGGCACGTAGCCAACAGCGGCTTTGATGCGCGGATCCTGCACCGTTGGCCTGGCCGATAGTCGCGGATAACTATCGGTCAAATGCGCACCTAACAGCCATGTCATGGTCGCGCCGCCCATGCTGCCGCCAATGCCACCAATGCGCTCAGCGTCAATGCGGGTGCCGAAGTCGGGATGCGCCAGCATCATGTCGATCACCGACTTTACGCTGAAGGGTCGCAGCGCCTGCATCTCGACGATGCGGTCAAAATCACGAATGATGTAGACGAGGTCACCGAGGGTTTCAATCCGCAGGCGGGAAAAACGACCATCGCCATGGAACGGTGCCGCAACAATGTAGCCGTAGCTTGCCAGCCGCACCAGAAAATCAATTGACTTGCCGTCGACAGGGCTGCCCGCCAGCCCGTGCGAAAACACCAGCATCGGCCAGCGCCCGCAGCCCGGCGGTGCTGGAAAAATCGCGATGCATGGCTGACGTGCCAGCGCCGCCGTCTGGCCACCGCGTTGCATACGCGGAATGCGTTGGCCATCCGGCAACAAATAATCGGCGCGGTTGTTGGTCGCGTCGGTCGGGTAGCAGGTAATGACGACAAAATCGAGGAGCGAATTGCGGCGACCTGGATAGAAATCGTTATCCGGCACCTGTGGGCTTGCTTTCAACGTACTTGCGGGCTCAAGCAGAATGTCACCAACATAGTGGTCGTTGGCACCGGACCAATAATCGTCAATTGTTCCGCCGAGCTGGGCAAGCCGAGCAGTGTCGTGCGCAAGATTGGAGCAGGCGACCGGGAATGCGCCCGGTGCCAGTGGTGGCATCTCCACGCTTTGATTGCGCGACGTCGCGAACACCGGCAAGGGACCTGTGACCGAAGGTTCCACGCGTTGATTTTTGGTCGACGCGAAACTGGTTAGTGCCGAACAGACGCAGAGCAGCAATATGTGCCGCCAGATAAATCCAGGCCGATGTCGCATGGCATTCTCCAAAAATACTTTGCTTGGAACACGCAGATTGCGTTTTGTTGCACATTAAAAACAACCATCGCGTAATCAAACGCAAACGGCAAACCTAATAACGGGCGTGGCGCGAAAACGTTACAGATAAATGCGGTGAGAAACAGCCACGGCCAAACGCCCTCGCGTCACCTTTGTCCTACAATGAAATGCTTGGCATCCGACGCGCTGGCGCTTTTGCGCATTGTTGAATAAACTGCAATGCCAACAAATTAAATCAATTTTGCCGGAGAAGCCATGAAATCGCGCGTTTTAATGTTGGGTCTCAGTGTCATGAGCATCCTGTTATCGTCGTTTGTTTCTTTATCGGCGACCGCGAAAACTTTTCGCTGGTCTTCTTCGGGCGATGTGAC
>JANMPY010000165.1:0-2382 GCA_031370095.1 Betaproteobacteria bacterium | reverse complement strand
TTGATGGCGAGGATCACACCACCAACCGCGCAGTAAAACGCGGAAATGAGAAACGCGATGAAACGGAACAAGCGCACACGAACGCCCAGATACTCGGCCTTGCGAGGATTCTCTCGAATGGCGGCCAGGTGCAAACCGAACGGCGAATGCACGATGCGCCACATCACGATGCCCAGCACGACCAGCAATGCTAAACAATAATAATAAAATGGCCCGATCAGGAACGTCGTCTTGTCGAGATCCGCAAAGCCGTTGCCGAGCAATGAGGGGCGCAGCACGCGAATCCCGGTGTCACCGCCCGTGAGATCGTAGAATTTGAACAGGAAAGAATGAAACAGCATGCCGAATGCAAGCGTGAGAATGCCAAAAAATATCCGCACGTAACGCACGCTCAACAACGCCACTGGTACCGCCACCGCGATAGCCGCCACGCCCGAATACAGCAAAATCAACTCGAAACTCTTCACGCCAAGCTTACTCGACAGCACCGCTGTGGCATATGCGCCAACTGCTACAAACAACGCGTGACCAAACGAGAGCAGCCCGGTGTAGCCGAACAATAAATTAAAACCGAGCAGCGCGATTGCATACGCGAATGCCGGCAGTACCAGCGTGACGTAGTACGGCTGCGCAAATGTCGGCAACGCAAGCAGCACCATCAGCGTTGCGAAAATGGCGGCGAACTTCATTCGATCGGTTTTCCGAACAGGCCTGCCGGCCGCGCAATGAGGATCACAATCACCACGATGTAAATCGATAATATCTCCAGCTCCGCGTACCACGTTATGGCAGCTGCTCGCATCAGGCCGACGATCAAGGCACCCACCAGCGCGCCACGCATGCTTCCCAGCCCGCCAATGACAACCACCGCAAACGCCTCAACCACCAGCTCCACTGGCATGTCGAGCGATGCCGCCGCCGTGGGCACGACGAGCGCGCCGCCAACCGTGCCCAGCACGGTACCGAGCGTGAAAACACTCGCGTACATCCAGCGCACGTTCACGCCCAGGGCCTGGCTCATTTCTCGATTTTCCGCCGTGGCGCGCAGGATGCGACCAAAACGTGTGCGCTGTAAAAACGCGCCGATGCCGATTGCAATCGCAATGCTGGCTGCGATCACCAACACGTTGTAAGTCGGCACCTGCACTGTGCCCACCTTGAGCTTGCCGTACTCCATGGCGAGATTGCCGAGCTGCTGGGGGTTAGCACCCCAAAAAAAGCGCAGCACGTCCTGAAACATCAGGACCAGCGCGAAGGTCAGCAGCAATTGGAACGCCTCATCGCGTTGGTAAACGGTGCGCAGCAGCAACTCGATCAATGGCCCGACAACAATCCCCAGTAGCAGCCCTGCGATCAGCAGCACCGGCAAAAAAAGCGCGGTAGGCACGCCCATTGCGATCACCCAATTCACCGCGCTAATGCCGAAGTAGGCACCAAGCGCGTAGAACGAGCCGCAGGCGAGATTGACGATTTTCTGCACGCCGAACACAAGCTGCAAGCCAGCAGCCACCAAGAAAAGAACGGCAGCGTGGAAAACGCCGCCGATCAGAATGTCAAAAAAAGCAGTCAACGCGACTCTTTTATAGCTTGATCTGCGCGGTCTCGATCCATTTCCAGAAATCAGCACCCGGTGGTTTCTGCAACTGCTCGGAGTACATCGTATCGACCGTGCCGAGCGTGGGGAAGTCGTAATTATTCTTGTGCGTCGTGAGCCCCTGATAAAAAGTCTGCTCGGCGATGTGGTCTTTGCGCATATGGCCGGGTCCGCCGAGCGACTGCACCTTCACGCCTTCCATCGCGTTGATGATGTCTTCCTTGCCGGGCCAACCTTTCGTCGCTTTCACGGCGGCTTCAACACCCGCCTTGTAAACTTCCATCGCGAAATACGCACGGTCGGCTTCCCAGTTAGGGTAGTCTTTGTACTTGTCGAAATATTCTTTCACGAATTGTTTCTGCAACTCGCTCGCGTCCTTGTGATCGAAATAAAGCGTGTTATAACCGAAGATCATGCCCTCAAGCGTGAACACTTTTTTGAGCCCGGTGTGCTGAAAGCCTGCCGCCGGAAACACGAACTTGGTGCCACCGTCCATCAGCCCCGCCCCATGCGCGGTGCGCATGAAGATCGGCAAGTCGGCAAACAGCAACGACGAAAAAACCAGATCCGGCTTGGCCGCCTTGAGCGCCGCGACGTGCGAATTCAAATCCGTCGTGCCGACCTTCGGCCACTGATCCGCAACCACCTTGTACTCAACACCGAATTTTTTCAGCAGCGCCTGAAACGCGGCGAAATTATTCCGACCGTAGGAATAGTCAGGGTTAATACCTGCCACAGTCGCAAATTTTCCCTTCCAGTATTTGATCGCCAGCAGCGAGGCCATCACC
>JANMPY010000132.1:0-5527 GCA_031370095.1 Betaproteobacteria bacterium | reverse complement strand
TACACGCAGGGTTTTGCGCCGTTGCCGCAAGGCATTACACATTTACCGTTCAATGACCTCGACGCGGTGCGCAAACAAATTTCAGCCAACACCTGCGCCATCATCGTCGAGCCGGTGCAGGGTGAGAGTGGCGTGCTGTCGGCGAGCCGTGAATTTCTTAAAGGTCTCCGCGACTTGTGCGATGCGCATCATGCACTGCTTATATTTGACGAAGTGCAATCGGGCGCGGGACGCACCGGCCCGCTTTACGCATACATGGATTGCGGCGTGACGCCGGACATCGTGACGTCGGCCAAAGGAATCGGCGGCGGTTTTCCGATTGGCGTGATGCTCACCACGGAAAAAATCGCCAAGAGTTTCAACGTCGGCGCACACGGAAGTACCTATGGCGGCAATCCGCTCGGCTGCGCGGTGGCTGAAGCAGTGCTCGATATCATTACTGCACCCGAGACCCGCGCCAATATCACGGCGCGAACGGCGCAAATGTTTGCGGGTCTGCATGCTCTCAATAAAAAGTACAGCCTGTTCACCGATATTCGCGGTAGTGGGCTGTGGTTTGGCTGCGAGTTGATTCCCAAATGGCATGGCCGCGCAAAAGAGTTCGTGAAGATGGCTGAAAAACACGGCCTGATGATTCTGGTTGCGGGCACCAATGTGATTCGCTTGGCACCTTCGCTGCTCATCACGGCTGATGACGTGGCGCTTGGTTTGCAGCGCTTCGACGCCGTGATTAATGAGATGCTGCAGCAATGACGTCGACCGAGCAACGCAGATGATGATCATCCGCCCCATCACCACTGCCGATCTGCCGGCACTGCTGCAGCTCATTCAATCGGCCGGCGTGGGGCTCACCACGCTGCCGTCGAATGAAGCCGCGCTGTCGCTGCGCATTGAGGCCGCGAATGCGTCCTTTGCCGGCACGGCGAAAAAAGCCGACGAGCTTTTCCTGTTTGTTCTCGAAGACACAGAAACGCTGCGGGTCGTTGGCACCTGCGGCTTGGCGACTGCCGTGGGGTTGCGAGAGGCATGGTATTCGTACCGGGTCGGCCTCGCCGTGCATGCCTCGCAGGAATTGGGCGTGTTCACGCAAACGCAAACGCTATTCTTAAGTAATGATCACACGGGTCATAGCGAGCTCTGCTCGCTCTTTCTCGATCCTGATTTTCGCCGTGACCGCAACGGCAATCTGCTGTCGAAATCGCGGCTGCTGTTTCTCGCCCAGCATCGCGCGCGTTTTTCGAAAAAAATCATCGCCGAACTGCGCGGCGTGTCCGACGAAAGCGGCCACTCGCCGTTCTGGGAAAGTCTCGGCAGGCGATTTTTCTCGATGGAGTTTTCACAAGCCGACTATCTGACCGGCATTGGCAAGAAATCATTCGTCGCCGAATTGATGCCCAAACATCCGCTCTACACCTCGTTTCTTACGTCTGAGGCACAAGCCGCGATCGGCCAGACGCACCCGCGTACCGTGCCTGCGCGACGCATGCTCGAGGACGAAGGATTTCGTTATGAAGGCTACGTGGATATTTTTGATGCCGGTCCCACCGTGGAGTGTGATCTCGATGACGTGAGTGCGGTCGCGCACAGCCGAACGTATCGGGCGGCGGTTAGCAACGCGGCATCGGTCGGCGATGCGGTCATTTATCTGGTCTCCAACACCGGCTTGGAAAACTACCGCGCCGCCCTCGTTGCGGCGACGCCAAATTCAGATGAGTTTCCGCTTAGCGCTGAGATGGTCGCAGCGTTGAAGGTCGCAGCAGGTGACAAAATTCGCGCGGTTCCGCTGTCGGTCAGTGATCGACACTGATGTCATGAGTAAGAACGTTAGCCACTTTATAGCCGGTCACTGGGTCGCGAGCGGTGGCCCGCCATTTTCCTCGCACAATCCCGTCACGCAGGAAACCGTGTGGCAAGGTCACGCCGCCTCGCCCGCAACGGTTGACGCCGCCGTCAGCGCCGCGCGCACCGCGTTCCCGGCATGGGCCGAGACGAGTCTGGATGCGCGCATTGCGCACTTGAAGGAATTCGCCCGCCTGCTTGGCGAACATAAAAGTTCGCTCGCCCACACCATCGGCTTTGAGACCGGCAAGCCGCTGTGGGAAGCGGCCACCGAAGTCGCCACCATGATCGGCAAAATCGATATCTCCATTCGCGCGCATGCCGAGCGCACCGGCACGCGCAGCACGCAGCTCGCCGACCACAAGGCAGTGCTGCGTCATCGCCCGCATGGCGTGGTCGCGGTGTTTGGCCCTTACAATTTCCCCGGCCATTTGCCGAATGGGCATATCGTGCCGGCACTCCTCGCCGGTAATTGCGTGATATTCAAGCCAAGCGAGCTGACTCCGGCCAGCGCCGAGGCGACGATAAAAATTTGGGTTCTGGCGGGATTGCCGCCCGGTGTACTTAATCTCTTGCAAGGCGGACGCGATACCGGCGTGGCACTTAGTCGGCACGCGGGTCTCGATGGATTATTTTTCACCGGCAGCTCACCAACCGGACAGCATCTGCACCAGCAATTCGCAGCTCAACCAAATAAAATTCTCGCGCTGGAAATGGGCGGCAACAACGCCCTTGTCGTGGGTGAATATCAAAACCTCGATGCCACGGTGCATCACATCATTCAGTCGGCGTTCATCTCGGCGGGGCAACGCTGCACTTGTGCACGGCGGCTCCTCGTACCTGCTAATGTAGCTGGAGATCGCCTATTGGCGCGGCTTTGCGAGGTATCAGCGCGTTTGAAGGTGGGCCATTTCGACGACGTTGAGCCACCGTTCATGGGCGCGGTGATTTCAATATCGGCTGCGGAAAAATTATTACTGGCGCAAAACGCACTGGTGCAACGCGGTGCAAAAATATTGCTCGAAATGAAATCGTTGAAGCCCGGCACGGCATTGCTTTCGGCTGGCATTCTCGACGTAAGCGATGTCGTCGATCTGCCCGACGAAGAACATTTCGGCCCACTTTTGCAAGTCACGCGCTACGAGCATTTTGACGACGCGGTCACAATAGCCAACAACACGCGCTATGGTTTGGCTGCCGGATTGCTTTCGGAAAACGCAGATGAATACGCGACCTTCCTTCGTCATATCCGCGCCGGTATCGTCAACTGGAATCGCCCGCTGACCGGCGCGTCGAGCGCGGCACCGTTTGGCGGCGTCGGTGCCAGTGGCAATCATCGCGCCAGCGCTTACTACGCGGCAGACTACTGCGCTTACCCGCAAGCCTCGCTTGAATCAGCCACTTTAACGCTACCCGAAAAATTAAGCCCCGGAATAATACTGTGACCAGCACACGCGCATTTGAAGCTAACTTCGATGGCTTGGTGGGGCCGACGCACAATTACAGCGGGCTTTCGTTTGGCAACATCGCGTCGAAAAATAATTTCGGCTCAATCGCGAATCCAAAACTTGCAGCGCTGCAAGGTTTGGCCAAAATGAAGGCGCTTACCGACTTGGGCTTTAAGCAGGGCGTGCTGGCGCCGCAGGAGCGGCCCAGTATCGGATCGTTGCGCGCACTCGGTTTCAACGGCAACGACGCCGAGGTGATTCGTGCGGCAGCCAAATTGGCACCGATGGTTTTATCGGGTGCGCAATCCGCCTCCAGCATGTGGAGCGCGAACGCGGCAACGGTGAGCCCAAGCGCCAACACGAATGACGGTCGCGTCCATTTCACGCCGGCCAACCTCAACAATAAATTTCATCGCTCGATTGAGCATCCCACCACCGCGCGCATCCTCAAGGCGGTATTTCCCGACGCACAATTTTTTGCGCACCACGATGCGCTACCCGGCTGCCCGCAATTCGGTGACGAAGGTGCGGCCAATCACACGCGTTTCTGTCGGCATTACGGTGAGCGCGGGGTCGAGTTTTTTGTTTATGGCGCGAGCGGATTCAACATGGCCGCACCCG
The DNA here is from genome assembly GCA_031370095.1 of Betaproteobacteria bacterium. GTDB lineage: Bacteria > Pseudomonadota > Gammaproteobacteria > Burkholderiales > Usitatibacteraceae > UKL13-2. The sequence goes on along the minus strand of JANMPY010000132.1, from coordinate 1,619 downwards.
CGCCAAAAAAATTCCCCGCGCGCCAGACGCTCGAAGCATCACAAGCGGTGGCGCGTCTGCACGGGCTCAATGCAAATAATGTCGTCTTCGCGCAGCAAAATCCCGACGTGATCGACGCAGGCGTGTTTCACAATGACGTGATCGCGGTCGGTAACGGCAATGTGTTGTTCTGCCACGAGTCGGCGTTTCTCGATAAGCGTGCGGTGATCGCGGAAATTTCAAAAAAATTTGGCAGCGATTTCGTCGTAATTCAGGTCGCGGCAGAAGATGTCACAGTCGACGAAGCGGTGAAGTCGTATTTATTCAACAGCCAATTGTTAACCCGTGCCGACGGCAGCATGCTGCTGGTGGTGCCCGAAGAATGCCGCAACATCGCGCGCGTCTGGGCATACCTGCAAAAATTGCTTGGCGCAAACACGCCGATTCGTGAAGTGCTGATCATGGATCTTCGCGAAAGCATGAAAAACGGCGGTGGCCCTGCGTGCCTGCGACTGCGGATTGAATTAACCGAACTCGAATTGGCGGCAGTCAATCCGGCGACGTTGATGAACGATAAGTTGTACGCACGTTTGACGGCGTGGGTGGAAAAACACTATCGCGATCAACTGAGCGAAGCCGATCTGGCCGACCCTGCACTGCTGCTGGAATGCCGCGCCGCGCTCGATGCGCTCACGCAGATTTTGGCGTTGGGATCGGTGTATCCCTTTCAACGCGTGGATTAGCGCGGCTCGCGCACCGTGCGGCAACAGCAGGTGTAGATCGCCATTTGACGGGGGCTTCAGGGCATAAATGGCGTGTAAGCCGCGCCAGTGCTAGAGCTTACTTAAATGACAAGGGCTAAATACCCTGTTCTACCGCTGACGCGCGTGCGAATGCTGGCCTGGCTCCCCGAATGAAATATCATTCACTCCATGACGCACGCCACACATTCCTCCCCGCAAGAAATCCTCCACACCACCTTCGGCTATCCCGCGTTTCGCGGTGAGCAGGAAGCCATCGTTAACCATCTGATCGGCGGCGGCGACGCGCTGGTGCTGATGCCGACTGGCGGCGGCAAGTCATTGTGTTTTCAGATCCCGGCGCTGGCGCGCGAGGGTACCGCCATTGTCGTCTCGCCGCTGATTGCGCTAATGCAGGATCAGGTCGAGGCGCTGCTGCAACTGGGTGTGAAGGCGGCGTTTTTGAATTCGACGCTCGACGCGCGCGCAGCATCCCAGCTTGAGCAACGCTTACTGAACGACGAACTGGATTTGCTGTACGTGGCACCGGAACGACTGCTGACCTCGCGATTTATTGACTTGCTTGGCCGCACCCATATTTCGCTTTTTGCGATTGATGAAGCGCACTGCGTGTCGCAATGGGGCCACGATTTTCGGCCTGAGTATCGGCAGCTATCGATGCTGCACGAGCGCTTTCCCGATGTGCCACGTATCGCGCTCACGGCGACGGCCGACGCGCCGACGCGCAAAGAAATTGTCGAGCGGCTGGCACTTGAATCGGCGCGCCAGTTCGTCGCGAGTTTTGATCGGCCCAACATTCGCTATCGCGTGGTGCAAAAACACGAGCCGCGCAAACAATTGCTGGAATTTCTTGAAGATCACAATGGTGACGCAGGCATT
>JANMPY010000127.1:0-6073 GCA_031370095.1 Betaproteobacteria bacterium | reverse complement strand
AGCCGCCAGAACGCTGACGATTAGGGAAGAGACGAGTGAAGGTTTGTAGATAGTCGGTGAATTCATGTCGCCAAGCTTACAGTCTGTAGTGTGGTACGGAGTCAAGCCTGAATTGACGTACGCAAATTAGACCGCAAATGTTGTTGGTGGTTTCGGCTGCAGATACGAACCTTGGCGGTTTGTTGGGGTCATCTCAGTAAGAGTACATTCCGTACTCAACTACGGAGTCAGCAATCCATGAGCAACAAAATCATGACCATCGGGCAGGTGGCCGCGCGGGCAGAGGTCCATGTGGAAACCATCCGCTACTATCAGCGGCTTGGACTGGTCGACGAACCGCCGCGTCCACTGGGCGGTATACGTCACTACGACGAAAAGACCGTCGCCCGGCTGCGCTTCATCAAGCGCACCCAGCATCTGGGCTTCACACTCGATGAAGTGCGCAATCTGCTTGCGCTCGAGGATGGACAAAGCTGTCGCGAAACCCGCGCCCTAGCCGAAATGAAACTGGGTGTCATTGTAGCGCGGATGGCGGATCTTCGGCGCATGCAGAAATTGTTGAAATCGCTGATCGCCGAATGTGATTCCGGTAAGCGTCCTCGTGCTTGCCCGATCATCGCCACGCTGAGTGGGGCGGATTGACGGCGCAGTCTGCGCTTTCAGCTCTCGCGCGCAACAACGTGGCTGCGCGCAGTGCTTGCCCGGCAGTCGGCTGATTTATTGGTCGCGGTGAGACGCCTAGCCAGTTCTGTCGAGATTAGGACGTTTGCGCAGCACTGCTACTCGCACGGGCTACAAGGCGGCGTGTTTTTGGATAGACTCAACTCTTCGAGTTTATGAAAGCGCCAACATGCACGCGGTCAAACAAAAAGTATTGCATGCCGCCGTGCTGACAAGCGTGGCCACCGTCGCAACCTTGGCCGCCACCAGCGACGCGCATGCAGTGCATATCAACCCCGACGGTCTCGGCCAGTTATTGTTCTATCCGTATTACACGGTGCGCAATGGCAACGTGACGGCGATGTCGATCATCAACACGACGAGCCTGACCAAGGCGGTCAAGGTGCGCTTCCTCGAAGGCAAGAATGGCCGCGAGGTGTTGGACTTTAATTTATTCCTCTCGCCAACCGACGTGTGGACCGGTGTGGTGCTGCCAACGTCGGATGGCGCCCGGCTTGAGACTGGCGACAATTCTTGCGTGACGCCGAGTGATCTTTTTGGCGATGCTGCCGGCTTGATTCGCAATGACGCTGCCGTCCGGCCGATCAATGCGTTCAGCAATAGTCAGTACACCGGCGCGAACGTGGATAATCCTGTGCAGGGTGCGCTGGATCGTACCCGCGAAGGCTACATCGAAGTGTTCGAAATGGGCATTGTGGTCGATGCCACGATGGCGGGCTTCATCAAGCATGCGCAGTCGGGTAGCGGCGTGGGTCGACCGGCGAATTGTAGTGCGCTTGACGCATACGAAGGCCAGTCGACTGCAGCGCTGCCCGCCGTGAAGCTGCCGGGTAATTATCTGGCCTCGCCCGGCGGCGGCCTTACCGGTCGCGCGAGCATCATCAATTCCGCCACCGGCATTAACTTCACCGTTGACATCACCGCACTCGACGGCTGGTGGGCACCGCTGATGCCCGCGCCTGGCAACGTGCCGTACTCAGCACCCGGCGTGACCACGCCGTCGACTTCCCTGCAAGCGGGCATCGACACCGTGAGCTACGCGGTCATCACCGCCAATCCGATTGCCGGTGTGAAGCCCGGCGTGGTGCGGGCGGTGTGGGCAACGCCGCGCGAGGCGGTGTCGGCGGTGTTGATGCGCAATGGCGTCATCAACGAATTCATAACCGACGCGGGCACGGTATCCAAGACGGATTGGGTGATCACCATGCCGACCAAGCGCGATAGCATTGTAGTTGGGCGCGGATTTCCAAACCGCCCGTTCTCCAATAATTTCGCCAACGAGACAGAGACCGGTTCATGTGATTCCTACACGCTGGATATTTTCAATCGTGAAGTAGGTGGGATTGGCCCGAGTCAGCCCGGTATTCTTTTGCCTCCAACTCGTCCGCCACCAGCGCCGGTACCAGGCCAAGTGCTCTGCTGGCAAGTTAACGTTTTAGAGTTTGCCTCGCTCACGTTACTAGGCTCGACCAACAGCCACCAGCTTCCAGCGGCGGCGCGCGCATTTGGCACGACCGGCGCAACCACCACGGGTGTGACTGGAACGCTTCTTCGCCGCACGCTGCAAGGCCCGAACGGCTGGGCGATCCTCGGCTATGGCGGCACCGGGATCACCACTGGCCAAACCCAGCAAAGCATCACGCCCCTCAGCACATCGCTGGATAGCGTCACGATCATCGGTGGCACCGGCACGCATTTTGGTCTGCCGATCATCGGCGCAATGTTTCACAACTATACGAATACGGGTGTCGCTTCGTCGTATGGCGGTGTCATCCCGCACAAGTACACGCGCAACATCGACGCGATCAATCGCGGCGCGCCGTAGTGGTCAATGCAGAAAATTTCCCTGATTAAGAGGGTGAACTAAGGCAGCGTATTTCCTGAGCGCGCCTTGAACGTCGAAATGTCGCTTGCATTGATCGCACCTGACGTGTTCACATCAAACTTGAAATTAGACGCATCCGTCACTTGCCCGGATCGCGCTTTCACGCCACTGATGTCGCTGGAGCTGACCGTGCGCGAATTGTTAACGTCTCCCAGCAGGAAGCCCAAGGAGGCGGACGCGTTGACGCTGCCATTGACGCCAGTGAGCGATACCCTCACGCGCGAAATGTCGGTCGCGTTGAGCAAGGTCACCGCAATGTCGTTGCCGGATTGTTGCAAGCTGGCGCTAAGCGTCGCGCCGAGCGAGTCGACCACAGTCGCGCTGCCGGGTGTGGTGACAGCCGCGTCAAACTGGAATACGACGACGTGACCGGTGCCCACTGCGCGCGGCTCCACTGTGACCAAGCCGTTGATCGCTTGCGTGGTGTCGATGGCAATGTCAAACGACCCTGCGGCACCGTGGACTTTGCGTGACTTCACCGCGAGCACGCTGATCGGGGGCGGCGGTGGGATGGCGGCGAGACACGCGGCGGTATTGAAGGCAATGCGGCCGCTGGAAAACGTAACGGTGGCACTTGGGCAGGTGTTGCCATTGACGTTCGCGGATTGCAGCGGGATGGGTGAGGCGATCACGCTCGCTGTCAGACAAGCCGGTGGTGCCGAAATAAAAATGCCACTGACGGTAAAAGAGACAAGGGCACTATCGCAGGCATTGCCGTTGCCCGAGCAGCCGACCGGCAGTGTTGCGATTAGCCCAGCTGCCGACAATTGCACCGACGCGGTTGGACATGACACGCCGTTAACGACGATGGGTTGCGCTTGCGCTTGCACCGGCGTCGGCAACAACGCCAGCGCAAATACCATCAAGCCACTTAGCGCTGCGAACATTGTCGCGACGCCTGCATGGCGGTTAAATTTTTTCACTGATTGCCTTTTGCCTGATCAAGTCGTTGGGGAACAACGCGCCAACCGTACTGAGTGCCGACGCAACCGTGATTATTGTCCATATCGACCGACGATTACGTCGAAAAACGCGACGTAACAACATTTTACAATTATCGTAACACCAGCACCCGCGCGCCTTCTGGGGCAAAAAGCCGCGGAGAAGCTTATAAATAGGCGGTCTACGCGTTTTTATGCTGGGACGAACTTCCGTGGTCGTCGTTGGTATAGCGCCGCCAGATTCCCTCCAGCGGAGCGGGAACGCCGACGTGCTGCATCCAGTGCGCGATGCCAAGAAGCAATGCATAGATGACGAGTGCAGTGACGAACAATTCAAATTGACCAAAGGTCGCGCCCAGCCCCAAGGCAAAGCCATTGAGCAACAACATCATCAACACCGATTCGGCAACATAGAGCGTGAGGGCAATACGACCGGCCGGCGCGAATAAGCGTATCAGTGCCGTCCCGCGTGCGCCCGCCAGCAGCAGCGCGAACCCAGCGACGTAGGCAAGCGCGAGTATCGGCGCAAACGACGCAAACAATCCTTCCCATACGGCTTTGCGCATCGAGGTCGTGATCCACGGATTTGACGCCAGCTCGACCTGTGAGAGTGCGTGTGCAATGCTGATCGGCAGTCCGACGAGCAGGCCAAACCAGAATATGCGTTGCCAGAACATGCGATAGCGTGCCGGGTAGCGTAGCCATTTCAATTGCGCCGCGATGGCGCCGAGCAGGAAAAAAAGCATCACCTGCGGCAGCACCAACACGTACAGGGCGGTGATGGCGAAAAAATCTTCCATGCGCTGCACGGTTGCGTCGATGTAGCCGGCTTCGGTATAGGTGGTGAAAACGCGTTCGCTGTCCTGCTGCGCGGTTTCATTCTGAGTCGGTGCCGCTGCATCGTCGCCAGTCGTCGCGCCGCCGATAACGGCAAACACGGCAGTGCTCACGAGCACCACGCACAGCCAGAATTTCGCCGCTTGCAAAAGCTCACGCGGGCCACGTCCGATGTGCCGCCGCAAAATGTAGCCGGTGATCGCGTAGCGCGCGAGGATGTCGCCAAACCAGATCAGCGTGCCATGCAACACGCCCATCAGCAGCATGAAATTCATGCGACGCGTGAAGCGGCTCTGCGCGTTCACGCCGCGCGCCGCCCAGCGCCGCGCCTGCATAGCGAAGCCATAGCCAAAACAAAAACAGAAAATCGGATAGAACTTGTATTCGAAAAAAAGTGCGGTGAAAAATACCGTGAGCTCGTCAGCGACGCTGCTGCTTTCATAGAGCACACCAAGCGTCGCGCTGTTCAAGCCCCAAACGAAACTCTGAATGTTGACGGCAAGGATGCCGAACAGGGCAAACCCACGCAGGGCGTCGATCAGGTCGTCGCGTGGCATGCGGTGATTTTTGCGATGAAAATGGGTGTTGCGGCGCACGCGTTAATTGCGCGCACTCCGCAGCAGCTTGACCAACATGAATTCGCACATCGTCAGCAATGCCAAAAAACAGATGAGCGACCACAACGGCACACTGACGCCAAATATCGGTGGGTATTTATCCGCGCAGCCGCCGTATGCAGCGAGAAATTCCGGCCACCAGCCACGCATCGGCAAGGCGTAAACAAATTCACCGACCGGATCGGTGAGGCAGCTCGCCATCGAGTCCCCTTTAGTGATTTGCCAGATGGCAAGCGCAGCACCTACCGCCGCGAATACGCCAAGCACACCTGCAACCACCATAGCGCCCACGCGTGCCGGGCCAACGACTGCACTGAGGAGCGCGACCACGGCAATGGCTAGGTAGACGTAGCGCTGCAAAATGCACAACGGGCAGGGCTGCTGGCCGTGGCTGTATTGCAAATAATAGGCGGCGCCCAGCAGCGCCACGCAGACCGCGCTGATGAGCGCAAAAATTGTGCGCGTGGATGTTTGGGACATCGATTCATGTCTGATGGAGGTCAAACCAGCACCCTTAGTTCCCGCAGCATCACCGACAGCATCGCCAAATCGCTTTCGCGCGCGAGCTTCAATTCCGCCATCACTTCGCGCATCCGCACAAGAGCTTTGTCGTGGTGCGCTTCCCAGGCAGCAATCAACGCAGCGGGCTCGCCAAGTTCAGGAGAAAGCTTTAGCACGCCAGCCGCCAGTTGCCGTTGCAGATTGGCGAGGTCGTCGCGCATCGCGGCGCGCGCCATCGTCTGCCACTGCGATTGATAGGGCAGACTCGCGACTTGCCCCGCCAGCCAGCGCAGCCCAAGCTTGCCCGCGAGCGCGAAATATACCGCAGCCGCAAGTGCGACTTCGCGTTTTAATTCCGCCGATATTTCGACGATGTCGAGCACCGAATACATGGCATCCAGTCGCGCGGCAGCGCTGGCGAGATCGGCCGGCACACCCTTCGCGGTCAGCTTCGCCTCAACATCCTGCAAGGCCTCAAGATCCTCGCGCGACAAAAATTGCGGCAGGCGATCAGAAATCGTCGCCACACCCGGCGCGAAAAATTCCAGCACCTTGGCAATCGGCATGCGATCCGTTCGGCGGCGCAGGAACCACAGCGTGCCGCGCAGCAC
>JANMPY010000116.1:0-23964 GCA_031370095.1 Betaproteobacteria bacterium | reverse complement strand
ATAAAGTCGCGCGCCGTTTTTAGTTCCACCGTCCACGCAAGGCCGGACTCAAGCGGTGTGGTAAGTTCGTTCATGTCCTGCCCGTACAAATTCATGCCCGCCTCAAGCCGCAGCGTATCGCGCGCACCCAGGCCGCAGGGGCTCACGCCAACAGCTTGCAACCGCTGCCAGAAATCGACAGCATCATCGGCTGGAACAATAATTTCGAAACCATCCTCGCCGGTGTAGCCGGTACAGGCGACGAAATGATCACCAATGGTCACGCTATTAAATGGTTTCATCGCGGCAATCACGTCGGCCGCTTCGGGGTGTAGCGCGCCAACAATGCGTCGCGCGTGAGGGCCCTGCACCGCGATCATCGCAACATCGCCTCTGGGCGTGAGCTTGACTGCAGAGCCAGCCAAAACACGCCTCGACTGAAGCCACGCAAGATCTTTCTCAGCAGTCCCCGCATTGACCACCAGGCGGTAATGCGTTGGTGTCAAATAATAAACAATCAAATCATCGATCACACCGCCATCGACATTGAGCAGGCACGAATAAAGTGCCCGACCGGGCGTGGTGAGTTTGTCGATGTTATTGGCAAGGGCGTGGCGTAAAAAAGCCGCCGCGTCCGGCCCCTCGACCTCGACCGCGCGCATGTGCGAAACATCGAACATTCCCACGTGCCGCCGCACCGCGTGGTGCTCGTCAATTTGTGAGCCGTAGTGAAGCGGCATTTCCCAGCCGCCAAAATCAACCAGCTTGGCACCTGTCCGCTGATGCGCGGCGAAGAGTGGGGTGCGCTTGAGCACATTTGCGATGTCGGACACGGTAATCTCCAAAAACAAAAAAGGGAGGTTGGCAACAGGGGCTGGCGACGATCGCCAAACCCTTTACCAACCTCCCCTCTGTCCTTGTACCTGAGAGATTGCGAACCTTAACAGCAAAGTCCGTGTGCCCCTTCGGTGGCGTGTACACCGCCAGTTCACATGGCAGTCACGACGCGCTCTCCAGAAAAGCTATGCAGTCTAGGTACGTTTACCTGAGCGATTCCGGGAGTTGCGCCTTCGGCGACGATTAATATCAATCGTGCTCTCCCCAGACGTGCAATACGCTTGAGTGGAGGTTAGGTGGAAACGTGCCTTGCGTCAAGAAATTCCGCGCTTTCCTGACGGGTCGGCGAGTCACTGACGAATGTTGAACAGCAAAATATACTGTGCAAAGGCAATTGCGCTATTATTTCAAGTGCGAAAATGCCGCTGAATAGTGAGCCAAAATTCAAACAGAAGCACTGCGCCGCAATTGCGAAAATATCACCGGAGAAAGCCATGGCCCCTCAATATCCCCCCTTCATGTTTGCCTACGGCACCATCGCGCAAGTGTTCGCCAAGATTCAGGAGTTCGACACGCCGCCCGTGTTCTCGCACGATTTTCTGCGTTTCAAGTTGGGCTTCGGCCGCGAATCTGATCGCGCCTTCATCGCGCTGGCCAAACGCATTGGCTTGCTCACGACGGAAGGCACGCCGACCGACATGTACCTGCGCTTGCGTGACCCCGCAAAAGTCGCTGCGGTCGTGGCTGAGGGCATGAAAATAGGCTTTCCAACTTTTTATGCCAAGTATCCCAATGCGCACGATCTCGACCGCAAGACACTGGCCACGCTGGTCGCCGAAGTTACCGGTCTCGAGCTGGGGCACGCCAATGCACGCGCGATTGTTGGCACATTCTTCACCTTGAAGACGTTGGCCAACCCGCCCGAGGGAGTTGCGCCGACCGTGAATCGGCGAAAGATAATGGAACGACGGAAGGGCGGATGAAGGGCTTCTGGCGGGAGGGAATGGTTTTTTTTCAGTCGTGTCCTGCCTGGGTTTGTTGCCTGTTTTTTTTCGGCGGGTATTTATCACCAGGCTACGCGCAGCAACCCACGGGCAAAAATTCCGGTTTCGCAGATGCGGCGACAAAAGCCGCGATCACCACAGCCGCGCAAATCCCGCTGCCAGCACCGTCGGCGTCGGCGCGCGATTTGTTTTCGCGCTACAAGGATCGGCTCGTGCAGGTGCGCGTGCTGCTCAACAGCGCCAATGAACAATCCTCGCTCGGCTCGGGTTTTGTGGTGCGCGACGATGGGCCGAAGGGCGTCTGGCTGCTGACCAACTATCACGTTGTTTCATCGCTGGCCATCGACCCGGAAAAATTCCGCATCGAGTTGCGCCCGACGTCTGAACGCACCGTCAAAGCGTCCCTGGTCGCGGTCGACGTGATCCACGATCTTGCGCTGCTGCGCAGCGAGCCGGTCGTCGATGCCCTGCCGTGGACAGCCTTTGCGCTGCGGGATACTGCGCTCTCACAGGGCGAGCGAATTTTTTCGCTAGGCAATCCGCTAGAGCTGGGCTTCCTCATTTCGGAGGGGATCTATAACGGCCCGGTTGAATCGCAAATTTACGAACAGATGTTGTTCTCCGGCGCGCTCAATTCCGGAATGAGCGGCGGCCCGACCATCGATGAAGCGGGACGTGTCGTTGGCGTGAATGTCGCGACGCATCGCGGCGGCGTGCTGTTAAGTTTTCTCGTCCCGGTGCGCTATGCGCGCGACCTGCTGGATCGGGCAATTGAAGCGCCGTCGCGCAGAGAATGGCGCACCGAAGTCGGACGACAGTTACTTGTGCATCAGAATTTCGTGGCCGGCAAGCTGCTGAATTTGACCAACGCAAGTGACAAGACAGCGCCCATCGCGCCAGTCAACGCCGCTGCTGTTGCGCCGACGAGCTCCGTCGCCGTTGCGCCGCCCGGCGCTGTCACCAACGCCCGCGCGGGCTTCGCCAGCCAGACCTTGTCGGGCCGCAACGTGCCGACGCTCGATGGCAGCCTGACCAAATGCTGGGCCGGTGGGCGTGATGGTGAGCGGCTTCGCTATCAGCGCGACACGCTCAATTGCACCTTGCGCTCGGATTTATTCGTGCGCGGCAATTTATACACCGGCTCACTCGGCGTTCAGCATGTGCTGCTGCGCAATGACAAACTCGCGACCGCACAATTTCTCGCCGTGGGTACAATCAAGCCATCGGCGTCGTCGTTTTTCCGCGCCGGCAATCGCGAACTCACGCCCGATGAATGCCGCGATGATTATGTGCGCGGCACGACCCATGTTTACCGTGTCGCCATTTGCTTAAAAGCTTTCCGCAAATTTGAAGGCATCTACAACTTCACCGTCAACGCGACGCAAGTCGATGACGCGCGCGAACGCTTGACGAGCACCTTAACCCTGAACGGGTTTTCATTCGACAACGGCCAGCGCTTGAGCCGCATGTTCCTCGAGCGGCTGCAATGAGCTGGTTTGTTGAGCACTTGCATCGCGATGGCAGCGTACTCGCGCGGGTGCCAGTACTGGACAACGGTTTGCCTGATTCCGGGGCCAGCATTCGCATTGGCCGCGCGCTCGACAACGACCTGATATTGGACGATCCGTATTGCGCAGCCCATCACGCGCGGCTGGAAATTGGCATTGACGGAACTGCGCGCCTGGTTGATCTGGGTACTGGCAACGGCATCGTCACGTCACGTAATAGGCGTGCCGCAGTGCATGAAATTAAAAGCGACGACACCTATCGTCTCGGTCACGCCCTGATTCGCGTGCGTTCCAGTGATTGGCCCGTCGCGGCCGAACGTGTGTTGTCGCGACGCGCGGCGTGGCCGCTCGGGCTGCTGGGGCTGTTGCTGGTGCTCGCGTATGGCGTGTGGCAATTGTGGCTCAATGACGTGCAGGAAAAATCACCGCCGTATTTATATGGCTTAAGCGCGCTCGCCGCCGGTCTCTGTTTGTGGAGCGCGATGTATGCGCTGTATGGGCGATTGGTCACCGGCACCGACCGGTTTTTTTCGCATCTGGTGATCGCCTCTGCGGGCTATTTGTGCGGCACGCTGATACTGAATTCGCTCGAACTGCTTGCGTTCTCGATGTCGTGGCTCTGGCCTGCCCGAATCACTGAGCCGGTGGTCGTGATTGTCGCCGCAATCACAGTGCGCTACCACCTGCGGCTTGCTGATCCGCGCCACTGGCGAACCGCACGCGCCGCACTCGTCGTGGTCGCCGCGTTGGCGATTGTGATACCGATTGCCCAGCGGTGGGTGTCCCACAACCGGCTCTCCGATGTGCAGACGCTGCACGCCATCGAGCATCCCGCACTGCGCATTGCCCAGCCGGTGCCGCTACAAGATTTCAGCGCCTCGGCCGCATCGCTGAAAGAGCGCGTCGATAAAGCGCGCAAAAATGAAGACGGTGAAGGGCAGGCTACCGACTACGATGTCGATTAGTTGTGTGGACGAACGCGACTTCGCAAGTGTGCCATCGCGGCTCCACGTGGGTGCCATCGCGGCTCCACGTGCATTGCGACCAGAGATCGCTTCAAAACGACAGTTGCCATCGGTAATGCGCACATCGAATACGCGACCATTTCTGCACAGTAGCGATACCAGCATCGATGATCAAAACTCTTTATCTAGCGAGGCGTTTCAGGCATTTATGGGCGGGAAGGCGCGCCAATGCTTGTTTTATGCAGAAAAGTTACATTGGATCGAGTCGATTGTGATGGTGGACTGCTTCACGGCGTCATACGCAATCGAAGAAATCGATTGCAGGCGGCTGCGGTACAATCGCTGCTGAAAAAGCGGCGAGGACAGGCGTGAAAAAAAACTCTTTGGTGCAACCGGCTGGCGAAAAAACGCGCATGCAAATGGCCGACATCGCGCGCATGGCCGGTGTCTCGGTCGCGACAGTGTCGCGCGCGCTGAGCGGCAGCACACTGGTCAATGCCGAGACCCGGCGGCGGGTAAGTGATCTGGCGAGGTCGCTCAATTACTCCATCAATATAGGCGCGCAAAACCTGCGCTTGAAGCAAAATAAAACAGTCGCGGTGGTGGTGCCGTACGATGCGGTTGCGCGCCAGCATCTGTCGGATCCGTTTTTCTTGAGCATGCTCGGTAGTCTTGCCGATGCGCTCACGGATCGCAATTACGACATGCTGGTGTCGCGTGTCGACGCCGACCGGCTCGACAACGTCGCCGCGTTGGTCGACAGCGGTCGTGCTATTGGCGTCATCTTGATCGGGCAGTGGCATCATCACGATCAGTTGAACGAGCTCGCGCGGCGGCGAATCCCGCTGGCGGTGTGGGGCGCGAAGCTGCCGCAACAGTTCTATTGCACCGTCGGCAGTGACAATGTCACCGGTGGTCGTCTCGCGACGCAGCATCTGCTGGCGCAGGGACGACGCCGCATCGTTTTTTTGGGGGATCGGAATTTGCCCGAGGTCAGGCAACGATTCGATGGTTACACGGACGCGTTGCGGCGCAAACGTGTGCAGTCCATCGAGGAGTTGATCATCGCCGCCGATTTCACGGTCGGCGGCGGCGAGCGTGCGGTGGCCGATTTGCTGGCGCGCGGCATTCGTTTTGATGCGATGTTTGCGGCCAGTGATTTGCTGGCGATGACGGCAATCAACGTGCTGCGGCGCGCAAGCATCCATGTTCCACATGACGTTGCGATCGTGGGATACGACGATATTGCCCTGGCGCCGCACTTTCATCCTCCGCTAACCACGGTGCGGCAGCCGGTCGATGTTGCGGGTCACGCGCTGGTCGACATGCTCACCAGGATTATCGCCGGTGAAAATCCGCAATCGGTATTGCTACCGACGCAGTTGGTGACGCGCGACACGAGTATTTAAGCGGCATTTCTGAGCGGCTCCGCGCTTTTTTACTTATGAAACGCAAACGTTTGCATGATCGTCAAAGAAACGATGATCAGCAACGTCTATACCGCTTAATTGCCTTGAGCAGCTCTTAGCAAACCAGTAAAAAGCTTTTGTTGCGCGGCTGCAACAAATTGTTGCGCCGCAATATTGCAATCGATTGCATAAAATCCCATACTCCGTTCCGCAATGTTGGTCGCGGCACGTCGGCAGAGGGTGAGTCGGGGAAAAGCGGCCATTCGTAGATCCTTACCGCCAATATCATGATCGTCCCCGCAGTCACTTCACTAATGAACACTCAACATAAAAATTATCGGCCCGAACTCGTTGCAGATGTTTACAGGTCTTGCTTAATCACTCATCAGGAGGAAGTATGTTACCCAGCCGTTTTGTGCTATCCCCAATCACTGCCGCCGTGTCATTTGCGCTGCTCTCACTCACTGCCGTCCACGCGCAAACCACCGCGCCTGCCAATGCGCAAAAACCCGCTGCCGACAAACGTGTCGACGATAAAGCGGATACCTTACAGCTAGACCAAATTGTCGTCACCGGAACCTCAACGGTCGTCAGCAAAATGAAACAGAGCGTGTCGATCAGCACTCTGAACGTCGAGGCAATCGAACAAAGTAACGCAACCAATGCGGCCGAAGTGCTCCGCTCCATCCCGGGTGTGCGTTCGGAGTCGAGCGGCGGCGAAAGCAATGCAAACCTTACCGTGCGGGGCCTGCCAATTTCGGCCGGCGGCGCGCGCTACGTTCAGTTTCAGGAAGACGGTTTGCCAATTCTGCAATTCGGCGACATCGCCTTTGCGACGCCTGACTCGTGGCTGCGCATCGACAGCACGCTGGAGCGCCTCGAAGTTGTTCGCGGCGGATCGGCATCGACCACGGCGACCAACGCACCGGGTGGCATCATCAACTTCATCAGTAACACGGGCGAAGAAACCGGCGGCAGCGTCGGCATCAGCAGAGGGCTGGACAACGACACCACCCGGTACGATTTTGGCTACGGCGGTGCGCTTGGTGCCAACACGCGTTATTTCATCGGCGGCTTTTATCGCAGCGGAGAAGGTGCCCGCAATGGCGGTGTCAACGTCGAGCAAGGCGGCCAATTGCGCGGCAACATCACGCAGACTTTCCAGGGTGGATTCCTGCGTTTGTCGTTCAAACACCTCGACGATCACGCGCCGACGTTTTTGCCGGTGCCGGTTCGTTTCGGCAGTGACGGCACCATTTCCACCATCCCCGGCATCGATCCACGCCGCGCGAGTTTCTATACGCCGTACTGGATTCCGGATCAGGTGCTGACAATCAACAACGGCCGCACCGCGACCAACATCAACGAAGGCCTCACCGCCAAAACGGATGCATTCGGCGTCGAGGGTGCGCTCGATCTGGGGCAGGGATTCCAGCTCACGGATAAATTCCGCAACGCTAAAAATACCGGGCGCTTTATTGGTATTTTCCCCGGTGACGATGTCGCCGCAGCGCCAGCCGGAACGACGTTCGCCACGGGTCCACGCAAGGGGCAGGCTTACACCGGCAATTCGTTCACCGCCGTCGTGTTTAATACCTCGCTCGATAATCTGAACCTATTGGCCAACGACTTGAAGGTGTCGAAGAGTTTTGACATGGGCGACGGCGCGAAACTTTCCGCCGCCGCAGGTCTCTACACCTCGACGCAAAAAGTTGGCCTTACCTGGAATTTCAATCAATATTTGATCGAAGCCATTGGCGACAAGCCCGCGCTGCTAAGCTCCGCGATCAACGGTACCGCCGGATTCGGTGGCTGCTGCTCCAACTACATCGATGCGGATTACCGTACCACCGCGCCTTATTTGAGCTTGGCACTCGAAACCGGGCCATTCAACATCGACGGCAGCGTGCGTCGTGACAAGCAAAAAGCGACGGGAGTTTTTAACCAGTCGTTTTTTATCGCCGCCAATTCCGGTATCCGTTACGACCCAAAAACCACCAACAACATCAATTACGAAATCGACCACACCTCGTATTCGTTCGGTGGCAACTATCGGGTCAACAAGGATTTGGGGCTGTTCCTGCGTTACTCGGAGGGCGTGTCGTTCAATTCTGATCGCATCACATTCTTTAACGATACGCGTCTGACCAACGGCTCGACTTCGCAAGTGCCGATCAACAAAGTGAAGCAGACCGAGGCGGGAGCCAAATTGCGTGCGGGTGCGTTCAGCGCTTTCGTGACTGTGTTTCAGGCCAAGACCGATGAAACCAACTTCGACGTGACGACGCAAAAAGGCTCGGCCAACAGCTATGACGCCAAGGGCATCGAATTTGAAGGCGGGCTGCGCTTGGGCGACATCAAATTCACCGGTGGCCTCACTTATACGGACGCAAAAATTACCGCCTCCAATAACAGCAAATTGATCGGCACCACTCCAAAGCGCCAGGCTGACTGGGTCTATCAGGCAGCGGCCGTCTACGACTGGAATGCGTTCTCAACGGGTCTAAGTCTGGTCGGCACCACCGACTCGAAAGATGACGGCCCGACGGGTCCCAACACCATCAAGTTGCCGGGATTTGCCGTGGTGAATGCGTTCGTGAATTACCGCGTGTCGACGAACGCAACCGTGTCGCTCGGTGTCAATAATCTGACCGACAAGCTGGGCTACACCGAGGCCAATGACGGTCGTGGTGCGGCGCGTGCGGTGAATGGCCGTACCAGCAAGATCTCGTTGAAGTACACGTTCTAATCAAGCAAAAGTTCGAAACGCCGCGCCGGGCCGCTTAGCGCGTCCCGGCGCGCATTTATTTCTGTGGCTGCGCCCATGGCACTAGGCAACGCAGAACGATGGTGATTTATCGCTGACGCCGAAAATGTTGGTGAGCAAAATCGACGAAGTGAACGGACAGGCAATGCTGAACGTGCAGGAATCAAGTACTCAAACCAAATCCACGGCTTCCACTGGCGGCGGACCTGTCCTGATCATTGGCGAGGCGCTTCTCGATTGTTTTGCCGACGCGATGGTGCCGGGTGGTGCGCCGTTTAATGTCGCGCGCACGCTCGGCGCGTTTGGCATGGCGCCACACCTGATCACCCGAATCGGTCAAGATGATGCGGGCGCGCAACTGCTCAAAGAATTTCACCGTTTTCAATTGCCCACGGATGGCGTGCAGCGTGATGGCGTGCGTCCGACCGGGAAGGTGGTGGTTAAATCCAATGCGGCCGGACACACGTTTACCATCGGTGCCAACGCAGCGTGGGATGCGATCAATCCCGTCGCTGCCGCCGCACTCGCCCAGCAGCTATCGCCGTCGATTATTTGTTTCGGCACGCTTGCGCAGCGCGCGCCCACGTCGCGCGCGGCCGTCGCTGCAGTGCTTGAAAAAACCACGGCGCTGCGGGTGCTCGATCTCAATTTGCGACCAACCGCCGACCACATGGAAATTGCCGCGTGGTCGCTGCTTCACGCTGACGTGGTGAAGGTCAACGATGACGAACTGGCGCAGCTGCTGAAATGGTTTGTGCCTGCGTTTGCACCCGTATCCGCCGTGCCGCCTTGGACAGGCGCGCAGCAGTTGCGCGCCATCGAAACCCTGGTCGGTAAATTTCTGTGGCGCAATCTCGTCGTCACCTGCGGCCCACATGGCTACGCGGCGTTTGATGTCCGGGGCAAGTTAGTCGCGCGTGGTGACGCACCACAGTCGAAAGTTGTAGACACGGTCGGTGCCGGTGACGGATTTCTCGCCATCATGATGCTGGGCGAATCGCTGGGCTGGCCGCTCGATCAGGCGCTTGAACGTGCGAGCCATTTCGCCGCAGAGGTTTGCACAATTCGCGGTGCTGTCGCCGACAAACCGGCGTTCTATGATCGTTGGGCCGCCAAGTGGAACCTGTCGAATGCGCGTTCACCATCCATTGCGACAACCACATAATTAATCGCAAAAATGAAAAATCAGGTACAGCTTTGCACCTACGTTGATCGGCTCTCAGGCACCGGACTGGAAGCGCTTGGAGCACTGCTTGGCGGTCAGCTCGCCGGTGTCTTTGGTAGTGTCCATCTGCTGCCATTTTATTATCCGATTGACGGTGTTGATGCGGGCTTTGATCCGATTGATCACACCAGGGTTGATCCGCGCCTTGGCGACTGGCACGACCTGAAACGCCTGGCGGCGCACCTTGATGTGATGGCCGACGTGATCGTCAATCATATTTCTTCCGACTCGCCACAGTTCGTCGATTTTCTGGAAAAAGGTGCCGAATCCATTTACGCCGGCATGTTTCTCACGCGGGACAAGGTTTTTCCGCAGGGGTACACCGACCATGATTTGGCGGTGCTCTACCGCCCGCGCCCCGGCTCGCCTTTCACCGAGGTCACGTTGAATAACGGCGAGCGCAAAGTGTTGTGGACGACCTTCACGTTGCGACAGATCGACATCGATGTCGGGCATCCGCAAAGCCGCGCTTACCTTGCACAAATTCTCGCCACGCTCGCTGAGAACGGCGTCACCATCATCCGCCTCGACGCCGTCGGATACGCGATCAAAAAAGCCGGTACGCGCTCCTTCATGTTGCCCGAGACCATCGCGTTCGCACGCGAGTTTAGTGATGAAGCAAGGAAGCGCGGTATCGAAGTGCTGGTCGAAGTCCATTCCCACTACCGCACGCAAATCGACATCGCGAGCCAGGTCGATTGGGTCTACGATTTCGCGCTGCCGCCGCTGGTGCTGCATGCTTTGTTTTTTGGCAGCGCGCGTTACCTCAAAGAATGGCTCGCGATTCGCCCGCACAATGCCATCACGGTACTCGACACCCACGACGGCATCGGCGTCATCGACATCGGTGCCGATGAGCGGGCAGGCTTGGCCGGTCTGGTGCCACCGCAGCAGATTTCCGAATTGGTTGATCGCATTCACGCCAACAGCGGCGGCGACAGTCAGCGTGCGACCGGTGCGGCCGCCTCCAACCTCGATCTGTATCAGGTCAACTGCACCTATTACGACGCACTCGGCCGCGACGATAATGCTTACCTGATGGCGCGCGCGATCCAGTTTTTTGTGCCGGGTGTCCCGCAGATTTATTACGTTGGACTGTTGGCGGGCGAAAACGACGTGGCGTTGCTGGCGTCCTCCGGCGTCGGGCGTGACATCAATCGGCATCACTTTAATTCGACCGAAGTCACTGTCGCGCTGCAAAAACCTGTCGTCAAGAAATTACTCGATCTCATCCGCTTTCGCAATGCACATCCCGCATTTTCGGGCGGCATGCAGGTGCTTGAATCCAGCGAGTCATCGCTACAGTTGTGCTGGAAAACGGCGGCGCACCATGCGCTGCTGGAAGTGGATTTGGCTGCGATGACGTACCATATTTCGCATAGTGATTTTGACGCGCATTAGGAGCTTTGATGATGAAACCCACGCTGTCTTTATCGCAAATCATCAACATGAATGTCGGCTTCTTCGGCATTCAATACAGTTTCGGTCTGCAACAAAGCAACATGAGCCCGATCTATCGTTATCTCGGCGCGGACGAGGCATCCTTGCCGCTGTTGTGGTTGGCGGGTCCCGTGACCGGGCTCATCGTGCAGCCGATTATCGGCGCGATGAGCGACCGAACAGTGACCTCATGGGGTCGGCGCACGCCGTATTTTCTGATCGGCGCGATTCTTTGCAGTTTGGCCTTGCTGGCGATGCCATTCAGCCCGACGTTGTGGATGGCGGCGAGCATTTTGTGGATACTCGACGCGGCCAATAACGTGACGATGGAGCCGTATCGCGCATTTGTGAGCGACAAGCTGCCACGCGAGCAACATGCAGTGGGCTTCCTCACGCAAAGCGCCTTCACCGGTTTGGGGCAAACGCTGGCTTACCTCACACCGACGCTGCTGGTACTTCTCGGCATGAACAAGGACGCGATTAACGCGCACAATATTCCGTACATCACCATCGCCGCATTCATGATCGGTGCGGTGTTTTCAATCGCCTCCATCGGCTGGACACTGTTCACAACCAAAGAGATTGCATTGTCGGCGGCAGAAATTGCCGAGATGAAAAAGCAGCCAATCAGCTGGCGCACGACGTGGCGTGACATCGTCGATGCGATCCATGAAATGCCGCTCACCATGAAGCAACTTGCAGTAATGAAGCTGTTCCAGTGGTATGCATTATTTTGCTACTGGCAATACATCGTGCTGTCGCTCGCGTCCACCGTTTACAACACGAATGACCCGACCGCGACCGGCTTTCGCGATGCGGGATTATTGAATGGACAAATTGGCGCGTTTTATAACTTCGTTGCCTTTCTCGCCGCATTCGCACTGATCCCTGTGGTGCGGCGGTGTGGCCCTAAGCTTGCGCATTGTGTGTGCCTCGTGCTCGCGGGCATCGGCATGCTGGTCATCCCGGAAATTCGCGAAAAATCTTTGCTGTTCATTCCGATGATCGGTATCGGTCTGGCGTGGGCAAGCATCATGGGTAATCCGTACGTGATGCTCGCGGGCAGCATTCCACCGAATCGCGTCGGCGTCTACATGGGCATATTCAATATGTTCATCGTTATCCCGATGATCATTCAAATATTTACGCTGCCGCTCATCTACAAATCCCTGCTCGGCGGACAGCCTGAGAATGTCATTCGTCTCGGTGGCGGGCTAATGATTTGTGCGGCGATGGCGGTGCTGTTTGTGCGCGTGGTCGGCGATGATGCAGTTGCGCAAAAGATGCGTCGTTAAAAAAGACAAACACAAGCATTGGCGCGGCGTTCAGCGGCATTTATCTCTAAGAGCCTCACCGGTACTCGATCTACATGGCTGCGTGCCAAAGCCGCCTGCCGATTTCGCGCTGCTACTTTCTCATTGCGGCGAAGCGGCCCGAGCTGTCACACACACTGCCGTTGGTGAAATATCGCCCGAGCATGCCCTGCATGTTGCCTTCGAGCTCGAACGCGTCATACGTACCAGTAACGCCGGCGGGGCAACTATAGGTACCCTGTGAACGGCCCAGACGCCCGTTTTGCACGTAATTTCCGGTATAGCTGCAAACACTGCCGTCGAGTTTGCGCGCGGTCATGGAAAATGTCGTGGCGGTATTGGTCACGTTGAATTCGACATTGCTGTTCGACTCACCGTTGCTAGCGGGGGACTGACATCCGTACTTAATTTCCTTGATCGCTCCCACGTATCCTCCGGAGAGGTCGTTATTGCGGAAGGTTTGGCGCGTAACGACTTTATCGACGGCCACCCCGTTGATCGTGTATGTCAACGTCGCATTGTCCAGAAACGCGGTGAATGTCACCGTGCCCGCATTTCGGCTGACGACGTTGGCGGGATTGAAAGGGGTACCGTCGGTGGGGCCGCTGAACGTGTACATGCCGCCAGTGAAAATATTCGCCCCCCGTGAGTCCTGGCCGGTGAGGGAGGCCTGTCCGGTGTACCACGTGCCACGGCCGTCGGCTCCGTAAACGAAAAACGTAAGAAAAACAATCTCGCGTTGATGGTTAACGTTGACACCCCAGCCCGCTTCTTTTTCGTTCCACCACAGATCGGATAAGTCCGACGTGTAAGTGTTGGCAAAACTGGATGCGCAAAAGAACATTGCGGCGAACAGAATATATTTTTTTAGTGTGTTCATGGTTTTTCCCCTAAGTCGTGGTGACGGGTGGCTGTCCTGCAAAAGCCACTCTCTTGTTTATCGAAGGCGCAACGCTCAGCGTAACGGTCGCGAGATTGGCACCTTTCATAAGCGCTTAACGTTTGCGTGGATTGTCCGGTCTGCTGTCGAGTCGATTGGGTACGCCATCGCCGTCGCGATCACGGTCACGCGCGTTCGGAATGCCGTCCCGGTCACGATCGCCCATCGGCCGATTGCGATCCCAGCGGCTGCGCTCATTCGTCCAGCGACCGTCGCGTTCAACCCAGCGGTTGGGGTGATAGTAGTAACCTGCGCGATTGCGTTCCCAGCGACCGTTTGACCACACGTGGCGATTGTTCCGCCAGTTCCAGTAGCCGGGTGTCCACACGTAGCCCGCCCGTGGAGCTGGTACGGCTTCGTAGCGCGCAGCTGGTGGCGGGACGTTGATATAGACTTCGGTTCGCGCGATGGCTGCTGGCGCGACTGCGACAAAGGTTGACGCAATGATTGCGCTTAGAATGAGTTTGCGGGTGAACATATAATCTTCCTGTTGCTATTGATGTCGATGCGTAATCTTGACCCCCTGATGGCAAACGACTTGTAGGCGGAACGACGATAGCGCTGTCATCAAACGGAGACGATGCAGGCGCGGGCTCAACCGACAGCAGCCAATTTGCAGTCCTTTCTCAACTTCGAAAGTTCCAAAATGCACTATCGCAATCTGGGCAAAAGCCCGCTCAAAATCTCCACGCTTTGTCTGGGCACCATGATGTTTGGCGATCAGACTGACATTGACGAGGCGCGCCGGATCGTTGCGCACGCGCACGAGCATGGCGTGAATTTCATCGACACGGCCGACGTTTATTCGACCGGTAAATCGGAGACGATGGTCGGTGAATTACTCAAGGCCAACCGCCACGACTGGATTCTCGCCACCAAGATCGGCAACAAAATGTCTGATCGCCCGAATGAAGTGGGCTATTCGCGCACCTGGATGATGCGCGAGTGCGAGGCCAGTCTGCAACGCCTCGCCACCGACTACATCGACATTTATTATTTGCACCGCGATTACAATGGCATGGGTTTGGAGGAGCCGTTGCGGGCGATTGACGCATTGCTTCGGGCGGGCAAGATTCGCTATTGGGGCGTGTCGAATTTTCGCGGCTGGCGGATTGCAGAGGTGGCGCACATGGCGCGCGCGCTGAACATGCCGGGGCCCGTCGTCTGCCAGCCGTACTACAACCTACTTAACCGCCAACCCGAGGTCGACGTGCTGCCTGCATGCGCCCATCACGGCATCGGCGTGGTGCCGTACAGCCCGATCGCACGTGGCGTGCTTTCGGGCAAGTACGCGCCCGGCAGCAAGCCGGCCGAGGGCACCCGCGCCGGACGTGGCGACAAACGCATTATGGAAACTGAATTCCGTGCGGAGTCATTGGTGATCGCGCAGACCTTGAAGGCGCATTGCGATAAACGCAGCACCTCGCTTACACACTTTGCGACCGCGTGGGTATTGGCCAACCGAGCCGTGAGCGCCGTGATCGCGGGGCCGCGCACGCTCGCGCAGTGGGAAGATTATTTGGGGGCGCTCGATTGCGTGATCAGTGCAGACGATGAAGCCTTGGTGGATTCACTGGTGTCGCGCGGACATCCATCGACGCCGGGTTATAACGATTCGGTTTATCCGCTCGAGGGTCGATAGCGCGTCGCAGTTGGATAGTGACGCAACAGCACGCGCAATGCGGTTTCGTCCTACACGCAAATTCCCGGCGCAAGCGCAAGCTATTGCTTATCGATCCAACACCAGCGCAGGAGACTTTGATGAAATCGAAAACGCGCGTCAAAGCGTCGGCTGAGCCGCCGCTGCCAACAGCGTCCGTGCCGCAAGATACGACTGACGGTGTCGCGCAGCCCGAGAGCAATGCATCACAGCCATTGGAGAAATCGCGTGTGCGGCAAAAAGCGAGTGCCGATCAGGCAACGCTTCAGGACAAGGGTGCAGACGCTTTGCCAGTGTCGGATTATCCCTTGAAGGTCGGACCTGCCGCCAACACGCTTGATCGCCGTGAGCGCGTTCGCGCCAGTAAAAGCGCGCCGCAGGGCACACGCGGTTCAGGGGAAATTTCCTGATCCCAGCTTCCGGCACAGGCATCTCGTGAAATCTAATATGTGCCGCTGGCGCTCCAAATTCGGGATGCTCGCCTGTAGAGGCCGAGCAAAATTGTCACTGCGGGTTGATGGTTGATTAGCCGCAGCTGAACCCTTGCACCAGAGCGCCTCGCAGGCCACAATGCCGCCAGAAGCCGCGCCCGTGCTAGGCTTTGCGCATTTCGCTTGTGTACTTTCACGCGCAAACTTTTGCACGCTGCGGCACAGTGTTGACGTTCCCGGAGCCAACAGAATCTACCCCGCCACGTAGAATTATTGATTCACTGACTGGTCATACACTGCTCTTGTTAACGCACTAACACCGCATGGATCTCATCGTTTCTCGTCCTGAAGGACTGTACTGCCCGCCCGGCGATTTTTACATCGATCCGTGGAGAGCCGTGGATCGCGCCGTCATTACACATGGCCACGCCGATCATGCGCGACCAGGGCATCGTCACTATCTGTCTGCGGTAGCTGGTGAAGGCATATTGCGCAAGCGGCTCGGCGCAGAGATTAATCTCGATACGTTGCAATATCACGAAGCCGTCACGCATCACGGCGTTAAATTAAGCCTGCACCCTGCCGGCCACGTACTCGGTTCGTCGCAGGTGCGACTCGAATATAAAGGCTGCGTATGGGTCGCGTCGGGTGACTATAAAGTTGAAGACGACGGCACCTGCGCGCCATTTGAAAGTGTGCGTTGCGATACGTTCATCACCGAATCCACGTTTGGTTTACCGATTTATAAATGGCAGCCGCAGTCCGAACTATTCGCCGACGTCAATGCCTGGTGGCAATCCAATGCCGACAACAATCGCACCAGTGTTTTGTTTTGCTACGCGTTTGGCAAAGCGCAACGTTTGCTCTCGGGGCTGGATGTCTCCATCGGGCCGATTTTGGTGCATGGCGCGGTGGAGCCGTTGAATCGCGTCTATCGCGAGGCGGGCGTGAAATTGCCGCACACCCAATACGTCAGCGAAGTAACCGACATCGCGCAGATCAGAAAAAGCATCGTGCTGGCACCGCCATCGGCACAAGGCACTGCCTGGATGAAACGCTTCGGTGATTATGCAGATGCATTCGCCAGCGGTTGGATGCAATTGCGCGGACGACGTCGCAGGCGGGGTGTGGATCGCGGCTTTGTCATGTCTGATCACGCCGACTGGCCGGGTCTTCAGTGGGCAATCACGGCGTCTGGTGCGGAACGGGTGTTTGTCACTCACGGGCAGGTCAACATCATGGTGCGCTGGCTGCGCGAACAGGGATTGAACGCGCAAGAGTTCAGGACTGAGTATGGTGGCGAGGAAGCCGAAGCCGAATCGGCAATGGACACGCCCCTTGAGGCATCGCAACAGGCGGATTTTGCCGACAAGAACATGCATGAGACCATCCAGCAGGCGGCGACGAATTGAAAGCCTTCGCCACGCTTTACGCCCGGCTCGACGCCACCACCAGTAGCAACGCCAAGCTGGCGGCAATGCAGGATTATTTTCACCACGCGCCTGCGACCGATGCTGCATGGGCGGTATATTTTTTGGCCGGTGGTCGTCCGCGCCGATTGGTGCCGACCAAATTATTGCGCGCGCTGGCGATCAAAGCCGCTGCGCTGCCGGAATGGCTGTTTGAAGAAAGCTACCAATCGGTGGGTGACCTTGCCGAAACCATTGCGTTGCTATTGCCGGCATCAGCGAACACATCGACCGAAGGATTGGCGACTTGGGTTGAAGACAAACTGCTGCCGCTGCGCGCCTCGCCGCCGGACCAATTGCTGATGATCCTTACGCCATTGCTGCAACAGCTCGATCAAGGCGGCAAATTTGTGTGTATCAAGCTCATCACCGGCAGTTTTCGCGTGGGCGTATCCAAATTGCTGGTGACGCGCGCGCTCGCGACACTCGCAGGGATTGATGCGAAGCGCATTGCGCAGCGTTTGGTCGGTTACACCGATCTCGCCGCGAGGCCATCCGCAGAAGCCTATCTGCGACTGGTGGCTGCGGTATCAGATAATGGTCAGGACGAACGCATGCAGGGTCAGCCGTATCCTTTCTTTCTCGCCCATCCCTTACAGGCCGCCAGTGCCGATTTCGACGCGCAGATTGGCCCGCCCAGTGAATGGCAAATCGAATGGAAATGGGACGGCATTCGCGCGCAGCTGGTCAAACGTGATGGTCAGCTATGGGTATGGTCGCGCGGCGAGGAATTGATGACGGATCGCTTTCCCGAATTGGCTGCGCTGACCCCGCATTTGCCGGATGGCACAGTCATCGACGGTGAGATCGTAGTGTGGCGGGACGATAAAGTGCAGTCATTCGCGCTGCTGCAACAACGCATCGGCCGCAAAACACTGACCGCAAAAATGCTGGATCGTATTCCCGTCGCCGTGCTGGCTTATGATCTGCTCGAATGGCAAGGTGTCGATTGGCGTGATCGGCCGCAGTCGGCAAGACGAGCACAACTGGAAATCTTGGTCGCCGCCTGTGGGCAGCCACAGTTGCGCATTTCGCCGCTGCTCAGCGGCAACAATTGGGCGGATCTTCAACGTCAGCGCGAAGCTTCACGCCGTTTGGGCGTGGAGGGCATGATGCTGAAAAACAAGCAGGCGCGCTACGGCGTGGGTCGCACCAAGGATGTAGGCGTTTGGTGGAAATGGAAAATTGATCCTTATACGGTCGATGCAGTGCTGATCTATGCGCAACGCGGACACGGTCGTCGCGCCAGTCTTTACAGCGACTTTACCTTTGCCGTGTGGGACGCGCCGCCGCATGTCACAGAGCGGAAGCTCCTGCCTTTCGCCAAGGCTTATTCGGGGCTGACGGACGCCGAGATGCGTGAAGTGGACGCGATTATTCGCAAAACCACCGTGGAGAAATTTGGTCCCGTGCGCAGCGTGACACCGACCATGGTTTTCGAGTTGGGCTTCGAAGGCATTGCGTTAAGCCCGCGCCACAAGAGCGGTGTCGCGGTGCGCTTTCCACGCATGCTGCGCTGGCGGCAGGACAAACCATTGGCGGAGGCGGACACGCTGCAAACACTGCGTGAGTTGCTGCCCGCGCCTGCGGCGAGCACATAGCGATGGTTTTTTGCGGCGTTTTTTTTCGTGGCCACCAATGCACGCCTTCCCCTGTCAGAGAATATGAAAACCCCTGCACCAACGCTTGCTGAAATCTGGTTTGCACAAAACGGCTGGGAAGTATTTCTGTTTCAACACGACGTTTGGCGTGCGGTTGCCAACGGCAGTTCGGGTCTGCTGCACGCCACCACCGGCGCGGGCAAAACTTACGCGGTGTGGCTGGCGGCGTTGAACAAATTTGCAAGCCTCGTCGTCGCTCCTGAACCGGGTGCGCGCGAAAATAAATCCCGCAAAACCCGCCCGTTTCCAGCCCCGCCACTCACCGTTTTGTGGATCACGCCGATGCGCGCGCTGGCCGCCGACACCGAGCGCGCATTAAACGCGCCGGTGGCGGCATTGAATCTGCATTGGAGCATCGGCATGCGTACCGGCGACACCGGCGCTGCGGAGCGCGCGCGCCAGTCAAGACGTTTGCCGACCACGCTGATTACAACCCCTGAAAGTTTGAGCCTGTTGCTCACCCGCGCGGACGCAATGGAAATATTTGCCGACTTGAAAATGATCGTGGTCGATGAATGGCACGAGCTGATCGGCAATAAGCGCGGCGTGCAAATGCAATTGGCACTTGCACGATTGCGCCAGTGGCAGCCGCAACTGATGACCTGGGGATTGTCGGCGACGCTGGGCAATATTGAGCACGCGATGGAGGTGCTGGTGCCGCCCGCCACGTCAGGCACTGAGCACAAAAGAATATTGATTCAAGGAGCGCCCGCAAAATCACTTTTTATCGACACCTTGTTGCCGCCAGGCATCGAGCGTTTTCCGTGGGCCGGCCATTTAGGGCTGCGAATGTTGCCGCAGGTGATCGAACAAATTGAGAGCAGCACAACCGCGCTGATATTTACCAACACGCGCGCGCAATGCGAAATCTGGTATCAGGCCCTGCTGGAAGCGCGGCCCGATTGGGCAGGTTTGATTGCGCTGCATCACGGTTCGCTCGACAGGGAGGTTCGCGAGTGGGTCGAGTTGGGATTAAAAGTTGGCGAGTTAAAAGCGGTGGTGTGTACTTCAAGCCTCGATCTGGGCGTGGATTTCTTGCCGGTGGAACGCGTCCTGCAAATCGGCTCGCCGAAGGGTGTCGCACGTCTGATGCAGCGGGCGGGACGTTCCGGACATGCGCCAGGACGGCCATCGCGATTAACGATGGTGCCAACGCATAGCCTCGAATTGATTGAATCCATCGCTGCGCAGGACGCGATTGCCGCGCAGAAGATAGAGCCGCGCGCGAGCCCGCAAAAGCCGCTCGATGTGTTGGTGCAGCATCTGGTGACGATCGCGCTCGGCGGCGGCTTTATCGCCGACGCGTTGCTCAATGAAGTCCGCAGCACCTACGCGTATCAGCATCTCACCGATCAGGAATGGGCTTGGGCGCTGGCGTTTGTGCAGCACGGCGGTAGTTCTCTCAACGCATATCCCGATTACCGTCGCGCAATTCCCGACGAGAACCGTGTCTGGCACGTGCCTGACGCACGCCTCGCGCGTCGTCATCGCATGAGCATTGGCACCATCGTCAGTGATTCCACCATGGCGGTAAAATTCTGGAGTAAGAGCGCGGCAGGTAAAAGCCTGGGTGCGGTCGAGGAAAGCTTCGTTGCGAGGCTGAAAGCGGGCGATCATTTTCTGTTCGGTGGTCGCGTGCTCGAATTGGTTCGCGTCCACGAGATGACCGCATACGTGCGCAAAGCCACCTCTAAAAAACCTGCCGTTCCGCGCTGGAATGGCGGACGCATGCCCCTCTCGACGGAGCTGGCCGATGCAATGGTGGCGCGGCTGGATGCCGCCGCGCGAGGCAATTTTGACGGGCCTGAAATGCAAATGGTCAAGCCATTGCTGGACGTGCAAAGCGCCTGGTCGGCCTTGCCCACGAGCGATACGTTGCTGGCAGAATCGATGCAATCGCGCGAAGGCTGGCATCTGTTTCTGTATCCGTATGCAGGGCGCGGTGTGCATTTGGGATTGGCCAGCCTGATGGCGTGGCGCATCGGTAAACATCGGCCGAATACCTTTTCGATTGCCGTCAACGACTATGGGCTGGAACTGCTATCCGCAGTGGAAATCGAGTGGGAAAGCAGGCTTGCCGACGACATTTTCAGCGCCGAACATTTGCTCGAGGATGTCGTGGGCAGCCTGAACGCCGGTGAATTGGCGCAGCGGCGTTTCCGCGAAATCGCGCGCATTTCCGGACTGGTGTTCTCGGGTTTTCCGGGCGCGCCGAAAAGTGCCAAACAGATTCAGGCATCGTCCAGTCTGTTTTATGACGTATTCAAGCAATACGATCCCGGGAATTTGTTGCTTTCGCAAGCGCAACAGGAGGTGCTGGGACAAGAACTGGAGGTCGAGCGGCTGGCTGCGACGCTGATAAGTTTGCGCGGCAAAAAACTGCGTGTGCAGAAAATTCAACGTCCCACGCCCTTTGCGTTTCCGCTTTTGGTCGAGCGCTTGCGCGAAAGCACCAGTTCCGAAAAATTGGCTGATCGCATTTCGCGGATGGTGGCGGATCTTGAAAAAGCCGCCGGCGCAGGCGGCTATGTGCCCAATGACAGCGTGGTCGAACAAACGCAGTTCAATGCGACCGTTCAATTATCCAGACGACGTGAAAGAGTATCGAAAAATGGGCAAGCTAAAACTGTCCAACGCAAACTTCCACTCGCGTTTTAACGCCGCAAGATAATTGCAATGAACAAAGAATTGCCACTGCAAATTGCCGACACGACCCTGCTGCTGTTAGCCGACAAAGCCATTTATTGGTCGCAACAAAAAGCGTTGCTCGTCGCCGACGTCCATTTTGGCAAAGCCGCCGCGTACCGCGCGCAAGGTCTGCCGGTGCCACAGGGAACAACCACGCTCAATCTGCAACGGCTGGACACGTTACTTTCAAGGTACGACTGTGAGCAGATTATTTTTCTGGGTGATTTTCTGCATGCGCCAGAATCTCATGCGCCCGCCACGCTGGCAGCGCTGCGTGCGTGGCGACAACGTCACACGGGATTGAAATGCGTGCTGATACGCGGCAACCACGATATTCGCGCGGGCGATCCACCCGACTATCTGAACATCGAGATGGTCACCGAGCCTTTGCTAATGGGTGCATTGGCGTTGCGACACACCCCCGTACCGCACGCCACCCACCACGTGATTGCAGGGCATGTGCATCCGGTCTTTCACTTGCGTGGCAAAGGTCGTCAACACATTCGGCTGCCTTGTTTTCATCATCAGCCCGCGCTCACGCTAATGCCGGCGTTCGGCGATTTCACAGGCGGGTATCAGGTCGAGACGGTTGATCCCAATAAAGGCGTAAAGATTTCTGTAACCGATGGTTCTGGTATCTGGGCGGTTGTTCAAGCTTGACCTGCGCCGTGATCTCTAGCGGCATTTCTCTGAGGTCGCGCCTCACGCAGGGCACCAGCGTCGGTCGCATATAAGCACGCATCAAAACACAAGTAGTGGTGCGGATTTCAGGCAATAAATGCCCTGAACGCCGCGCCAGTGCTTGATCTTCAGTTTGTACGCATGCAACTTTTGCGCTGCGGCTTTACACGCGCATTGAGCAGGCGTGGCAGGTTCTCACCGAGAATAGCAATATGCGTCCCATCCACACGCTGCACGCGCTCGCCGTCGTCGCACTCAGGAGAACCAATTTTGTCGTCATCAAAATCGCGCTGCGCGATTTTCCACCGTTTCTGTTCCCCGCGCTGATGGTACTCGGCGGATTGTTGATTATCACTGCAAACCCGTTGCTCTCAAAATGGCGCGCTGCGCCTTGGCGTGTTGACGCGTTTCACGTTACCGCGTTTCAAACACCCCTTCCACTTTATTTTTCTCAACTTCCCGCCAGCCAAAAACACGGCCATTCATTGCCACATACGTGCCCGTCGCCAGTGATTGCGCGGCAGCCAGTGCGAAGCCGAGATTAAACAGTGCATCCGAACCCTGCACCGAATAGGGAATCATCGCACCGGTGAAGACGATGGTTTTGGCAAGCCCTGCCTTGCCAACAACGGCGGCGGTGAGCGCCATGGTGTCGGTACCGTGAATGACGACGATAAAATTTTCCGCAGCAAGCCGGCAGGCGGCCAGTACGCTGGCGCGATGGCCGTCATCCATATCAAGACTGTCGATCAATTGGTTGATCTCCAGCGCAATCGGCAAGGTCACGCGCGCCTGCTGCAAAATCGCGGCAAGATGCGATTCCTTGAACGTGAGCTCGCCTCTGATGGCGTCGTAATGCTTGTCGAACGTGCCGCCCGTGACGATGATGCGCGCGGTGGTGGGCAGCGAAAGTGGCGGTGGTGGAGAATGTGTCGTCATGCGGGATCCGGGAGGGGCGAAATCGAATATGGTTTCAGTGGTCACGCTCGCATTCAAGCCTGATGGCGTAACCAGTGTAACCAGATTTGTATACGGCCAACTTCGTTCCCGGTTTTGACGGGGGCAGGGCGAAACGCGTACAATGCGACCTTCGCGGCAAGCATTAGAGCAGCAGCCCGGAGACCTGGCCGAGTGGTCGAAGGCACTCCCCTGCTAAGGGAGCATGCGGTCAAAAACTGCATCGAGGGTTCGAATCCCTCGGTCTCCGCCAACTGGTTTTTGCTCTAATGTGTAGTTATAATATTGTTTTATGCGCTCGTAGCTCAGTTGGATAGAGTACTTGGCTACGAACCAAGGGGTCGTGGGTTCGAATCCTGCCGGGCGCACCAGT
Source organism: Betaproteobacteria bacterium (assembly GCA_031370095.1). Taxonomy (GTDB): domain Bacteria; phylum Pseudomonadota; class Gammaproteobacteria; order Burkholderiales; family Usitatibacteraceae; genus UKL13-2. The sequence continues at coordinate 657 of JANMPY010000116.1, read as the reverse complement.
TTTATCAAGGGCTTACAGAAATGTAGGCCCTTTTCATTGGTGCGAACTTGGCTGAATCGTCGCCACATCTTCTTTCGCTACCGACCTGATACCGGATCGGCAATCCACGCAGCCCCAATGCGGACGCGCTGGTGACGCGTGATGAGGATGTTGCGGAGGTGTATGTTCTCAGAGCGGTGGGAAAGTAATGGATTCGATACATATAGAAAATATATCGAACACGCCCACTGCTACCTTCGCTCGTAACCTACGCACCTCGGCGGCGACTCGGCTGCCCGTGACAGGAGCGATCAGATCAATATTGTGATTGGCCGTCACCGCTGAAGGGTGGGGTAAGTACAGTCGCTATTGACAGCCACTATAGATTTCATTACAACAATCAATTTGATCAATCGTTGTCGATACTCCAAACTAAACAAATCGTATAGTTGCAATCAACCAAAGGAGAGAACCATGTCAACCGAAGCAAAGTGCCCGGTAATGAGCGGCACCCTTAAACCCGCTGTGGCTAGGGGCCGGACAAATGCAGATTGGTGGCCTAATCAGCTAAACCTCAAGATTCTTCATCAGAATTCTGCCGTGTCCGATCCGATGGGCGAGGAGTTCAACTATGCTGAGGAGTTCAAGAGTCTCGACCTGCATGCCGTAGTCAAGGAC
>JANMPY010000323.1:0-3190 GCA_031370095.1 Betaproteobacteria bacterium | reverse complement strand
TCGAGCGCCGAGGTCAGCTCCGGCGTGCTGATTTTGCCGTCGCGCACCAGAAACAAATTTTCACCTGCACCTTCGGCGACATAACCTTCGGTGTCGAGCAGCAAAGCCTCGTCGTAGCCATGATCGGTCGCTTCGTTGTTGGCGAGAATCGAATTGGCGTAAGTGGAGGAGACTTTTGCGCGCGCCATGGTCTCTTTGACATGCGGGCGCCCGCACGACGAGGTCTTCACGCGTATGCCTTTTTTCAAGCCATCTTCGCCAAGGTACGCGCCCCACGGCCACGCGGCGATGGTGACGTGTACCTTCGCGCCTTTGGGCGACACGCCCATTTTTTCAGAGCCATAAAACGCCAGCGGACGCAGGTAACAGCTTTCCAGATTATTGACGCGCACCACTTCGCGATGCGCTTCCATGATTTCCGCTTTGCTGTAGGGCATTGGCATCTGGTAAATCTTGGCGGAATTAAACAGCCGCTGGGTGTGCTCCTTCAGGCGGAAAATGGCGGTGCCGAGATTGGATGAGGCATCGGTCTTGTAGGCGCGGATGCCTTCGAAAACAGCCAGGCCATAGTGCAGCGAATGCGTCAGCACATGGGTGGTGGCGTCGCGCCACGGCACGAGCTTGCCGTCGTACCAAATGAAGCCATCGCGGTCGGACATCGACATGTTGTTCTCCGGAAATTTTAAGCGTGACTCATTTTAACGTATCGTTTGTTCACAAATGGCCGACTGAAAGACAAAACGGATGTGGCATAATCGGCTCGACGCATTTTCCGCTATGGCGGCAGTCGTTTGTCGCTGAATCCGACCGGTTTTACAAAACATCAAAAAGGCCGTCGAAACCGCATGACTGCAAAGAAATTTCTCGACTTTGACATAGCGCTCGAACGCGGGTTAAGCCCTGAGGAAAAACTCGCTGGCGACATGCTCGTGTTCTCCACGGCATTGATGATGGTTGCGTCGATGTTGTGGCTGGCGATCTACTGGAGCTTTGGGCAGCGATTTTCCACGCTCATCCCGCTGCTGTTCCTGCTCGCGTCCTTGTGCATGATTGTGTTTTTTCTCAAAACCCGCAAGCTGCCGGTTTTTTGCCTGATGCAGTTGGCACTTTTTTTATTTACGCCATTTGCGCTGCAATGGACGATGGGTAACTTCGTCAACTCCAGCGGCGTGTCGCTGTGGGCGCTACTGGCACCCGTCAGCGCCATCGTCATCCTTGGCACGCGCGAGTCGGTGCCGTGGTTCGTTGCCTACATTTTTATGACGGCCCTCTCCGGCATGTTCGATTACACCTTGCAGTTCGACATCAAGCAGCTCGACCAACGCACTGTGGCGGTATTTTTCGTGCTCAATTTTGTTTCCATCTCGGCGATGGTCTATGCGCTACTCTGGTATTTTTCGCGCGAAAAAGCCAAGTTGCGCGAAGTCGTCGATGCGCAAAGCGAGGCGGTGGCGCTGGAGAAAGACCTGTCTGATCGTCTGTTGCTCAATATCCTGCCTGAACCGATTGCGATCCGCCTGAAGCGCCAGGAAACCAACATCGCTGACGGCCACGCCGACGTGACCGTGATGTTTGCCGACATCGTCAATTTCACCCACATGTCGGAAGAAATGTCGCCCAACGAAACGGTGCGCTTGCTGAACGACATCTTTTCTGAATTTGATCTGCTTGCCGAGAAGCACAGCATCGAGAAAATCAAAACCATCGGCGACGCCTACATGGCTGCCGGCGGGCTGCGCAATGCAAACGCCCAGTATGTTGATGCGATGGCGGACATGGCAATCGAGATGCAGACTTTCGTCTCACGCTACACCGCGCCTAACGGAGAAAAAATGAGTTTGCGCGTTGGGCTGGCAACGGGTGCCGTGGTGGCGGGCGTGATTGGCAGACGCAAGTTCAGCTACGATTTGTGGGGCGACACGGTCAACGTGGCGGCGCGCATGTCGTCCGAGGCGACGCCCGGTCAAACGCAGGTGGATGCGGTGACCTTTCGGCGTCTGCACAATCGCTACCTGTTTGACGAGATGCAGCAAATCCACGTTAAGGGCAAGGGGCAGATGCAGGTTTATAACTTGCTCGGCCCGCGCGTCGCCAGCCGCGACGACAAAGTGGTGAGCATCGCCATCGCTGGTGCACAAGCTGGCCGCAAATAGGTGCACCGCCGGCCACCATGCATGAAAGCAGCGGAGAAGGAGCAGGCCGCGTGACTGTTGTGGAGGAAAAAATAACCCGTAACGCGCAACATCCCGGCATCGCCCTGGTGCTGCAGGGCGGTGGTGCTCGTGCCGCCTATCAAGTCGGCGTGCTCAAGGCGGTCTCGGAAATCCTTGGCCACCCCGAAGCAAATCCTTTTCCCATTATCACCGGTACCTCGGCGGGCGCCATCAACGCTGCCGTGTTGGCGGCGAATGCGGATAATTTTGCGCGCGGTGTGGAAAAACTTGAACTCGTATGGGCGCAATTTACGCCCGATCAGGTCTACCGTACCGATTTCATTGGCGTGGTGAGAAACAGCTTCAAATGGCTTTCGGCGTTTTTGTTCGGCGCAGTATCAAAAGATCACAAGGTCTCACTCTTTGACAATTCTCCACTCCATGATTTGATCAAGCATCACATACCACTTGCACACATCGCCAAGCACATCGAGTCAGGGGCATTGCGGGCGGTGTCGGTGACGGCTTCGGGATACACGTCAGGACAAAACTGCGCTTTTTTTCAGGCAGCGCCCGACGTGCAAGGCTGGCGGCGCTCGCAACGCGTGGGCATCCGCGTGAGCCAGTTGCGCGTTGAGCACTTGATGGCGTCATCGGCCATTCCGTTCGCATTTCCTGCCGCCAAAATCAACCGAGAGTTTTTTGGCGACGGCTCGATTCGCCAGATGGCACCCGTCAGTCCGGCGTTGCACCTGGGTGCTACGCGCGTGTTTGTGATCGGCACCGCCAAACTGGTGAAGGAAATGCCCGAGAGGATCAGGGGCGAGCGCTATCCCTCGCTCGCGCAAATTGCCGGCCATGCAATGTCATCCATTTTTCTTGATACCTTGGCGGTTGATATCGAGTTACTGCAACGGATCAACATGACACTGACCGTGGTCGACACGGAAAGATTGAAGAAATCCGGCATGAATCTGAATCACGTTGACGTCTGTGTGGCGTGTCCCAATCATCCCCTCGAATCGCTCGCCTTCCAG
>JANMPY010000083.1:0-7242 GCA_031370095.1 Betaproteobacteria bacterium | reverse complement strand
TCTTGTTCGTATAAATTAAAACCAAAGCATTCAACATCAACAACGGAAATCCACCATGAACGCTCCAACCGACGTTAAGACCCTCGTACCCCGCCTCACCTCGCTGTCGCACGGCGGCGGCTGCGGCTGCAAGATCGCACCAGCCGTATTGCAGCAGATTATTTCCAAAGCGGACTTCTCGATGTTGCCGAAAGAATTGCTGGTCGGCATTGAAACGTCCGATGACGCGGCGGTGTATCAAATCAACGAGACGCAAGCGATTGTCGCCACCACCGATTTTTTCATGCCGATCGTCGATGACCCGTTCGACTTCGGTCGCATCGCGGCGACCAATGCGATTTCGGATGTGTACGCGATGGGCGGTACGCCGCTGTTTGCGCTGGCGCTGGTGGGTATGCCGATCAACACTTTGCCACTTGCGACCATCAAGCAAATCTTGGATGGTGGTGAAGCGATTTGCAAAGCTGCTGGCATCCCGATTGCAGGCGGCCACACCATCGACTCTGTCGAGCCTATCTATGGGCTGGTTGCCATCGGCATCGTCAACCCGAAAAATCTCAAGCGCAACGCCGGTGCCAAACCGGGCGATAAATTAATTCTCGGCAAGCCGCTCGGCGTCGGCATTTTGAGTGCGGCGCTGAAGAAGGAAAAGCTCGATGCCGCAGGCTACGCGGCCATGATTGCATCGACCACAAAACTGAATACGCCGGGAATCAAGCTGGGCCAACTGGCGGGCGTGAATGCGTTAACCGACGTCACCGGCTTCGGATTGGCCGGGCATTTATTGGAAATTTGTCGCGGCTCAAAACTCGGCGCAACGATCAACTTTGCAACGCTGCCGATCATCGCTAACGCCCTCGAACTGGCGAAGCTTGGCTACGTGACCGGGGCTTCTGATCGCAATTGGGACGGTTACGGAAAAGATATTTCCATCGACGCGAAGTTCGGTGACGTCGAGCGAAACCTGCTCACCGACCCGCAAACTTCCGGCGGATTATTAGTCGCGTGTGATCCTTCCGCAGTCGACAATGTGCTGTCCATTTTCAAAGCTGAAGGCTTCGACAACGCAAAAATCATTGGCGAAATGACCGAGGGGAAACCGCAAGTTTCGGTCAAATAGCAAGCCCGCTATAGAGATACAAACTCAAGCATCGGCGCGGTGTTTCAGGCATTTTATGTCCGTGAGCCGCGCTAGTGCTAGCGTTTTTCCTTGGTAAGGATGCCGCTGAACGTTCGACCAATAAACACTGTCATATTAGAATCATTGACAGGTTTCTGGAGTAAATAGTGAACCGAACGAAGCCGTTTGCACCACCCGCCACCACTCAAGTTCGCACGCCGCTCGGCCTCCGTTTTGCACAGGTTCGCGCGACCACCGAGAGCCTCGCGACATCGCTGTCAAGTGAGGATGCGAGCCTGCAATCGATGCCCGATGCGAGCCCGACCAAATGGCACCTCGCGCACACCAGCTGGTTTTTTGAGACGTTTATCCTCGAGCGTTTCGATCCCGCATTCAAGCCGTTTAATCCGGCTTTTCGTGTGCTGTTTAATTCCTACTACAACGCGGTCGGCGACAAGCATCCCCGCGCTGAACGCGGGCTGATCTCGCGTCCCAATCTCGCCGAGGTGCTCGCGTACCGCCGTCATGTGAGCGCACGCGTCGCTGAATTGTTGCCCACATTCGAGGCGAGCAGCCGCGAATTTGCGCAACTGATGTGGCTCGGATGCAACCACGAAGAGCAGCATCAGGAGCTCATCCTCACCGACATAAAACACCTGTTGTCGAGAAATCCCTTGAAGCCCGCGTACCAGCAACGCTGGCCGCTCACGCCGATACTGGGACGCAAACCCCGCTGGGTTGCGTATACGGGTGGCCTGATTTCAGTCGGTCGCGACATTGCAACCGACAGCGGCGAATTCTGCTTCGACAACGAAAGCCCGCGCCACCAAGTTTTCCTCGAACCATTCGAGCTGGCTTCCTACCCGGTGACGCACGGCGACTTCGCCGCTTTCATCGCCGATGGCAGTTATACACGTTCGGAATTGTGGTTATCGATGGGCTGGGATTGGGTGCAGGCGAACAATATTTCTGCGCCGCTTTATTGGGAGCTGCGCGACAACGCGTGGCATACGTTCACCTTGCATGGCATGGTGCCGATCGATGCGCACACACCAATTTGTCACATCAATTATTTCGAAGCCGATGCCTTCGCCCGCTGGGCGTCTACAGAAGCGCGTTGGCAAGGCGCACGGCTGCCGCGTGAAGCCGAGTGGGAGCATGCGGCCAGCAATGCCGTCATCGAAGGCAACTTTCTGGAAAGCCGCGCCCTGCATCCGCTCGCATTGCGCGAAGAAAAATCAGCGTCGCAGCCGTCCCAACTTTTCGGCGACGTTTGGGAATGGACGCAAAGCGCCTACCTCCCCTACCCGCGCTTTCAAGCCGCCACAGGTGCTGTCGGCGAATATAACGGGAAATTCATGTGCAACCAATTCGTCCTGCGTGGCGGCTCGTGCGCAACGCCACGGCAACACATTCGCGCGACCTACCGAAACTTCTTTCCGCCGGAAGCGCGCTGGCAATTTTCCGGCCTGCGACTCGCGCGTGACGCTGGATGAGTGAGCAGCTTGACGCAGCAAATCGGCTCTACGCGGCGTTAGCCCCCACCTACGACGCTGAAACAAAATTCATCACCGGCATACGTCATCGCGCGATTGCGGCTCTACGCCTGCAACCCGGTGAGACCGTGCTGGACGCGGGCTGCGGCACGGGATGGTGTCTGCCGATGCTGTCAACTGGCGTGCGGGAAACTGGCCGCGTCATTGGCTTCGAGCCCTCGATCAACATGCTGTCACTAGCGCGGGCACGCGTGGCGCAACAACAACTCGCCAATGTGACCTTGCATCACGCCAGCGGCGAAACCGTCGTGCTTGGTCGCGCGCCAGACGCCATTCTCTTCAGCTACACGCACGACCTGATTCGCTCGCGGGATTCACTGGAAAATATTTTTCGCCAAGCCAAATCCGGCACGCGTATCGTGGCAGTCAGCACCAAATTTTTTCCAAAATGGTTTTTCATCGGCAACTGGTATCTGCGACATACGCATCGCGCGACCATCACCAATTTTGAAAGTTTCGACAAGCCGTGGACCCTGCTGGCCCAGCTTTGCACCGACTATCGCGTACGCACCACCACGCCGGGCAGCCGCTACCTATTTGAAGGACGGCTACCTTGATACCGGCGGCAACGCACGACTCAGCGTGCGAAAAAAACCCAGAACGCTTCGTCAGCATCGGTCCACACCGTGATGTCCGCGAATCCCGCCTCACGCATCATGGCCTCAAATTCGGCCCTCGAATATTTGTACGAATTCTCCGAATGAATCCGCTCGGCCTTCGCGAATGCGCGTGCGACGCCACCGATCATCACGCTTTGCTCGACGCGAGATTCGAGATGCATTTCAATGCGGCCCAGCGCCTCGTTGTACGCGCCAACATGCCGCCACTGCCGCTCATCAAAATCGGCATCGATGACACGATTGATGTGCCGCAGGGCATTGAGATTGAACGCCGCCGTCACGCCGAGCGCATCGTCGTAGGCTGCATCGAGACGGCGCTTGTCTTTCTTGGCGTCAACCCCGATGAGCAGCGAGCCGCCGTTGGTCGCTCGACGCATTTCGCGAAGAAATTTGGTCGCGGCCGCAGGCGTGAAATTGCCGATACTCGAGCCCGGATAAAACAGCGTCGTCGGCGAACTCAGCAAGTCGGCAGGAATATCCAGGGAGAGCGAAAAATCGGTGACCAGTCCGACCATTTCGGTCTGCGGAAATTCGGGCACCATGTTGGCCAATGCCGTCGCCAGCGAGGGGCCTGCGATGTCAATGGCGAGATAACGTTGAGGCTTGATGGACGGCAGCCATTGGAGCGCCTTGGCGCAGTCTCCCGCACCCAAGTCAACGAAGGTGCCGCAGTCGCCAATTTTCGCAGCAATTTCACTGCGGTATTGCTGAAAAATTGCGGCTTCGGTACGGGTCGGATAATATTCATCCAGTTGGCAAATCGCTGCGTATATCGCGCAACCGAGCGGGTCGTAAAAATACTTTGGCTCGATCATTGCGGGGCTTACGCGCAGCCCGTCGATCAAGCGCTGTATTTCGGCGTCACGGTCAATGTGCAAATGATCGACGATGCGGTAGGCGGTGGCCGACTTGTTTAGTGCATTCATGGTGTCATCATTCTTGCGGACATTTCATGTAATCTCTTAAAAGTTTTTTCATCGAAAAGCATACCGTGTTTTTGCAGCAGTTTACGTTTCGTGACCCGATTCGGTTTCAGAAGTTGTTGGGTGTTGTGGTTGTTTCGTTCATCGTTCATCGTTTATCCATTTTAATTTTCAGGAGTTTGCCATGTTGATCCCATCCCGTTCCCGTACCTTGAAATGCATTTCCGCCGCGTTTGCGGTGTTGTTTGCCTCCGCAGCGCTTGCGCAAACCACGTTAAAAGTTTCCGCAATCCCCGACGAAAATCCGACCGAACTATTGCGAAAATTCACCCCACTGGGCAAATATCTCGAAAGCAAGATCGGCATGAAGGTTGAATTCACGCCCGTGACCGATTACGCAGCAACCGTCGAGGGCCTGGCGGCAAAAAAAATTGATCTGGTCTGGTACGGTGGTTTCACCTTCGTGCAGGCGCGCTTGAAAACCGGCAACGCGATCCCGATTGCGCAACGCGAAGAAGATGAAAAATTCAAATCCGTTTTCATCACCCAACCCAACAGCGGCATCAACAGCCTCAAAGATCTCAACGGCAAAACCTTCACGTTCGGTGCGCCCTCATCCACGTCCGGCTCGCTCATGCCACGCTTTTACATGATGAAAGAAGGCATTGATCCCGACAAAGCCTTGAAGCGTGTGGCTTTCTCCGGTGCACACGACGCCACCGCGTTGCAAGTAGCTGGCGGCAAAGTCGATGCTGGTGCGCTCAATATTTCTGTCTATGAAAAAATGCTGGCCGACAAAAAAATTGACGCTTCACAGGTTAAGGTTTTTTACACTACGCCCGGCTATTACGATTACAACTGGACGGTGCGCGGCGACCTTGATCCAGCGCTGATCAAGAAATTGACCGACGCGTTCCTGTCGCTGGATGCAAACAATCCTGAACACAAAGCGATCCTCGATCTTCAGCGCGCCACACGTTTCATCGCAACGAAACCCGAGAATTACAAAAGCATCGAAGAAGCCGCCCGCTCGGCTGGCCTGCTGAAATAGGACGCGCTCCATTCGCAGCACGCTTGTTTGCGCCACTCGCGCGGTGGCAATAAGCGTGTTGCGGTGGCTCCCTTAATGACAATTTCGTGACAATTTCGTGACAGTTTCCCTCACTAATCTCACCGTGCGCTTGGGTCGCGGCACCGACGCGCGGGTCGCCATCGAAGACATTTCCCTGCATTTTGATGCGGGCGAACAGGTCGCGATCATCGGCCCCAGTGGCGCGGGCAAGACCACGCTCCTGCATACCCTTGCGTGCGCCCACGAGCCGGTCGCCGGCACGCTGTTGATCGACGGGCAGGATCCATGGATGCTGAACGACGCGGATCGCCACCGGCTGCGCGGTCGCGCCTTTCTTGCACCGCAAGCGCCACCGCTGCCGCCGCGTCAACGCGTGGTGACTGCGGTGCTGGCTGGTCGATTGCCGCGACAATCCACCTGGCAAGCACTGCGCTCGCTGGTTTATCCGCAGGATGTTACGGCAGCGCGCGACGCGCTAGCGGCGCTAAAGCTAGAGGATAAATTGACGCTGCGCTGCGACCGGCTTTCCGGCGGCGAGCGCCAGCGAGTGGGCCTCGCGCGCATGCTGCTGTCCGATGCACCGCTGATCCTGCTCGACGAGCCGGTATCGGCACTAGACCCGGTGCTCGGTGCCGCTGCATTAAAAACGGTGCAGGACGAAGCCGCTGCACGACACGCCACGTTGATCGTGAGCCTGCACGATGTCAACCTCGCACGCAATCGTTTTGCCCGCCTCGTCGGCATTCGCGAGGGTCGCGTGCAATTTGATCTCGCAAATGACAAAGTCACTGACGAGTTGCTGGCAGGACTTTATGGCGCAGAATTGAATCTTGCCGCGAGCGATTTTACGATGCCTGAATCGGGCGATGCTGCGCCTAAGATGACACGCTGCTTTTGATGCACGCATCGAGGCCAAACGATTGGCGTGATCCAGCCTGGAATGGGCGACTGACGTTATTCCTGCTATTCCTGCTGGTGCTTTTTCCGACCGGCTATTTCGCCGAGTTCAATCCGTTCGTGTTGCTCGACAAAAACAGCCTGCGCACCAGCGGGCATTTTCTGGCCACATTTCTGCCGCCCGCCCACTCGGCTGAATTTTTAACGCTCGCCGCGACCGCGACCTGGAAAACCGTCGCCATCGCCACCGTCGGAATATTTTTTGCGCTCGTGATTGCGATTCCACTGGCGCTAATCGCCAATCAGGCGCTATCGATTTCAACCATCGGCCGTGATCGCTTGTGTACGCTCTGCCAGCTGGTGCGCTATGCGATTCGCTGGCTGCTGATCGCGTTGCGCAGCATTCCCGAACTGGTATGGGCGCTGCTATTTGTGCGCGCGGTGGGCTTGGGCGACACGGCCGGCGTGATGGCCATCGCACTGACCTACGGCGGCATGCTGGGTAAAGTTTTCATCGAAATTTTTGAGTCAAGCGAGCCCGAGGCCACCCGTGCGCTGCTGCGAAACGGCGCAGGGCGGATTCAGGCATTTTTTTACGGCACCCTGCCCGCATGTTTGCCTGAGCTGGTCTCATACACCGTCTATCGCTGGGAATGCGCCATCCGCGCCTCGGTGATTATGGGCTTCGTCGGTGCGGGCGGACTCGGCCAGCAAATGGAGCTGTCGATGCGCATGCTGGCCGGCAGCGAGGTATTTTCTTTTCTCGCCATCTTTGTGGCACTTGTATGGATTGCAGACGTGATCAGCCGTGAGCTGCGGAAGGTACTCGATTGAACACGACCGCCAACCACGCTGCGACCAACGGCACGCCATCATCGCGCCTGCGCGCATGGCTGATCGGCATCGCGATCATTACGCTCCTTGTCGCGTCGTTCAGCAGCCTCACCGGCGATTGGTCGGGTCTGTTCAGCGTCGATGCAGCAAAGCGAATGTTCGATTTATTCGCCGGGTTTTTCCCGCCAGCCACTGACACGCCTTACTTAAAAAAAATCGC
>JANMPY010000080.1:0-6396 GCA_031370095.1 Betaproteobacteria bacterium | reverse complement strand
GCCTCACCACCGTATTTCTTGGCCATGACCATGGTGATGGCCGCCGTCAGGGTCGTCTTGCCGTGATCCACGTGCCCAATCGTGCCCACGTTTACGTGGGGCTTGGTCCGCTCAAACTTGCCTTTTGCCATTTTCTGTCCTCGTCAAATATCGTAATTAACGTAAATAAAAATCTATTTTTTAGCGTTGATGATCGCTTCGGAAACATGCTTCGGCGCTTCTGTGTAATGTTTGAATTCCATCGTGTACGTCGCGCGGCCTTGGGTGGCCGAGCGCAACGACGTGGAATAACCAAACATTTCAGATAACGGCACTTCCGCTTTGATGACTTTGCCGCCGCCACCAGAAATGTCGTCCATGCCTTGCACCATGCCGCGACGCGATGACAAATCGCCCATCACAGTACCCGCGTAGTCTTCCGGCGTTTCAACTTCGACCGCCATCATTGGCTCAAGCAACACCGGCGTGGCTTTGCGCATACCGTCCTTGAAGCCCATGGATGCGGCCATCTTGAACGCGTTTTCGTTCGAGTCCACATCGTGATACGAGCCGAAGTGCAACGTGACTTTCACGTCAACAATTGGATAGCCAGCCAAGACACCCGCAGGCAGCGTCTCGCGGAGCCCTTTTTCGACCGCAGGAATATATTCACGCGGCACCACGCCACCTTTGATGGCGTCAACAAACTCAAAGCCCTTACCGATTTCGTTCGGTTCAACTTTCAACACGACGTGACCATACTGGCCGCGACCGCCGGATTGTTTGACAAACTTGCCTTCAGCGTTTTCAACGGTGCCGCGAATGGTTTCGCGGTACGCAACCTGAGGCTTGCCAACCGTCGCTTCAACGCCAAATTCGCGCCGCATGCGGTCAACAATAATTTCCAGGTGCAATTCGCCCATGCCGGAGATGATGGTCTGGCCGGATTCTTCGTCGGTACGGACACGGAAAGACGGATCTTCCTGCGCCAGACGGCTCAATGCCATCCCCATTTTTTCCTGGTCAACCTTGGTTTTCGGCTCAACCGCCTGCGAAATCACCGGCTCAGGGAACACCATGCGCTCGAGCGTAACAATGGCGTCCGGATCGCATAGCGTTTCGCCGGTCGTCACGTCCTTCATGCCGATACAGGCCGCAATATCGCCCGCGCGAATTTCGTCGATTTCGACGCGATTGTTCGCGTGCATCTGAACGATACGGCCAATACGATCTTTCTTGCCGCGCACTGGGTTGTATACCGTGTCGCCCTTCGACAAAACGCCCGAATAAACACGCACGAACGTCAACTGACCGACGAATGGATCCGTCATCAGCTTGAATGCCAATGCAGCGAATTTTTCACCGTCATCCGCTTTACGCGTGATCGGCTCTTCATTTTCGTCCATACCTCTAACAGGCGGAATGTCGGTCGGCGCAGGCATGTATTCAATGACCGCGTCCAGCATTGCCTGCACGCCTTTGTTCTTGAACGCGGAGCCGCACAGCATCGGAACGATTTCACCTTTGATGGTGCGCTCACGAATGCCAGCCTTGATTTCTTCCTCGGACAATTCGCCGGTTTCGAGATACTTGTTCATCAAGTCCTCGTTGGCTTCTGCCGCACTCTCGACCATCTTGTTGTGCCATTCCGCGCACACTGCTTCCATCTCCGCTGGAATCTCTCCGTACGTAAAGGTAACGCCCTTGTCTTCTTCGCTCCAGATGATGGCTTTCATCTTGACCAAATCAACCAAGCCTTTGAAGTTTTCTTCGGCACCAATCGGCACTTGCAACGGGATCGGGTTCGCCTTCAGACGCGCGCGCATCTGGTCATGCACTTTGAAAAAATTGGCACCGGTACGATCCATCTTGTTGACGAACGCTAAACGCGGCACTTTATATTTGTTCGCCTGACGCCATACGGTCTCAGACTGCGGCTGCACGCCGCCCACAGCACAATACACCATGCACGCACCGTCGAGCACGCGCATAGAGCGCTCAACTTCAATCGTGAAGTCGACGTGACCCGGGGTATCAATGATATTGATGCGATGCTCTTGAAAAGTGCCGGCCATGCCCTTCCAGAAACAGGTCGTCGCAGCCGACGTAATCGTGATGCCGCGCTCTTGTTCCTGCTCCATCCAGTCCATGGTGGCCGCGCCATCGTGTACTTCGCCGATTTTGTGGTTCACACCGGTGTAGAACAGGATGCGTTCGGTGGTCGTGGTTTTACCTGCGTCAATGTGCGCAGAAATGCCGATGTTGCGATAGCGTTCAATGGGGGTCTTGCGAGCCACAGTAGTAACCTTCCCGGGTTTGCCCCGACAGCCCCGCGACCTTAAGCGGGCTGCGGAGCAAAATTCAAAAACTAGAAGCGATAGTGAGCAAAAGCTTTGTTGGCTTCAGCCATGCGATGTACTTCTTCGCGCTTCTTGATCGCGGAACCGCGACCTTCGGCTGCATCCATCAATTCACCGGCTAGACGGGCACCCATCGACTTCTCGCCACGTTTACGCGCAGCTTCGCGAATCCAGCGCATCGACAGCGCAGTGCGACGCACCGGACGCACTTCAACCGGCACTTGATAATTGGCACCGCCAACACGACGGGACTTTACTTCCACCATCGGGCGAACCGCGTTAATGGCGGCGATAAAAATCTCAACCGCATCTTTGCCGGATTTTTTCTGGATCTGATCCAGAGCGCGGTAGATGATCTGTTCAGCAACAGATTTCTTGCCGGCTTTCATAAGCACATTAACAAACTTGGCGATTTCCGTGCTCTTGAACTTTGGATCCGGCAGGATTTCGCGTTTGGGGACTTCGCGACGACGAGGCATGATTGTTTCCTCAAAAATCTAAATGGAATTAGCGGGCGCTTGTGCAGCTAAGCGGCTTATTTTGTCTTGGCAGCGCCTGCTTTAGGCATCTTGGCACCGTACTTGGAGCGGGACTGTTTGCGATCTTTCACGCCAGCCGTATCGAGCGAGCCGCGCACGGTGTGATAGCGAACGCCAGGCAAGTCCTTGACGCGACCGCCGCGGATCAGCACCACTGAGTGCTCTTGGAGATTGTGGCCTTCACCACCGATATACGAAATGACTTCGAAGCCATTGGTAAGACGGACTTTGCACACCTTCCGCAAGGCCGAATTCGGCTTTTTAGGCGTTGTGGTGTACACGCGCGTGCAGACGCCGCGCTTTTGCGGGCAATTTTCCATTGCCGGCACTTTGCTCTTGACTTTGATTTTCGTCCGCGGTTTGCGCAGAAGTTGATTAATGGTAGGCATGTGGTGTCCGCTCAGTTCTTACTATGGCTAAATTGTTTCCTGCTCGAGGCTGCCGATGATGCTGACAACGTCGGGTTCGATTACAGGTTTTTTCTGCTGCGCCAAGCCTTGTTACAGCTTAGCAGCGACTTTTCAGTATCAAAAGCCGCTTTTCGGAAAGCTTTCGATTATAAAGAAAAATTGGCCTGACTGTCAACTTGTCAGGCCAATTTTCCAACGTGACGCAGACCGTGATTAAGCAACCTGCTCCTCAACTGCGGGCGTTTCAACTTCATCAAATCCAAACGTGATGCCGCTGGACTGCTGTAATTTCAACGCTCCTTTTTTGCGCGCACGATGAAACGCGAGTCCCGTACCGGCTGGAATCAAGCGACCCACAATGACGTTCTCTTTCAAGCCACGCAAATCATCACGCTTGCCCATGATCGCCGCTTCGGTGAGGACGCGGGTGGTTTCCTGGAACGACGCGGCGGAAATGAAGGAATCGGTAGACAGCGACGCCTTGGTAATGCCCAGCAAGTTGTAATTGTAGATTGCAGGTTTCTTGCCTTCTTTCAATACGCGATCATTTTCGCCCAGCACATCGGCACGCTCGACCTGCTCGCCCTGAATGAATCGGGTGTCGCCGTTGTCGACGATCGATACGCGACGCAGCATCTGGCGCACGATTACTTCGATGTGCTTATCGTTGATCTTCACGCCCTGCAAACGATACACGTCCTGGACTTCATCAGTAATGTAGCGGGCCAATGCTTCCATGCCCTGTAAGCGCAGAATGTCGTGCGGATCAGCCGGGCCGTCCACAATCGTCTCGCCCTTGTTCACCACTTGGCCATCGTGCGCCGTGACGTGCTTGTCTTTCGGAATCAAATACTCGTGCGCGATCCCGTCGAAGTCTGTGATGACCAAACGCTGCTTACCCTTGGTGTCCTTACCAAACGAAACCGTACCGGTAATTTCAGCCAGCAATCCTGCATCTTTTGGCGAACGCGCTTCGAACAACTCCGCCACACGCGGCAGACCGCCTGTGATGTCGCGCGTCTTGGACGATTCCTGCGGAATACGCGCCATGATTTCACCGACGCCGACCTGCTGTCCGTTCTTCACCGTAATGATCGAGCCGATCTGGAACGTGATATTCACCGGGGTATCGGAATTTGCCTGCTTGATGTCCTTACCCTTGGCGTCAATCAATTTCACCGCCGGGCGCAGACCCTTGCTGACTGCCGTACCGCGACGTTTTGGATCGATCACGACGAGGCTAGAAAGACCCGTGGTGTCATCGATCTGTTTGGCGACGGTGACGCCTTCCTCGATGTTATCGAAGCGCACTTCACCGGCGTATTCAGTGACGATCGGACGGGTATGCGGATCCCAGTTGGCGAGGTTCTGGCCAGCCTTGATTTTGCTGCCTTCCTTGACCGACAGGGTCGCACCGTACGGCACCTTATGGCGCTCGCGCTCACGGCCGTTTTCTTCCGTAATAATGATTTCGCCGCTGCGCGCGATGACGATCAACTCGCCACGCGCGTTGGTCACATAACGCATCGACGGTGTTAAACGTGCAACACCGCTGGATTTGGCTTCCACGCTGGAGGCCACTGCAGTACGTGACGCGGCACCGCCGATGTGGAACGTACGCATGGTCAACTGCGTACCAGGTTCGCCGATCGACTGCGCGGCGATAACACCAATCGCTTCGCCGACGTTGACCAACACACCCCGACCCAAATCGCGACCGTAACACTGCGCGCAAAGGCCGAAGCGCGTATCGCATGTCAGCGGCGTACGGACTTTGACTTCGTCAATACCGGCCGCGTCGATTGCGTCGACCATGTCTTCGTCGAGCAACGTGCCCGCCTTGATGACCACCGTCCCGCTATCAGGCTGCACGGCATCAGCAACCGTAACACGACCAAGAATGCGCTCACGCAATGCCTCGACAACTTCACCGCCTTCGACCAGCGCTTTTACAGCCAGGCCGTTGGTCGTGCCGCAATCGTCCTCGGTCACCACCAGATCCTGCGTCACATCAACCAGACGACGCGTGAGATAACCGGAGTTGGCGGTCTTCAACGCGGTATCGGCAAGACCTTTACGCGCACCGTGGGTCGAAATAAAATACTGCAAGACATTCAGACCTTCACGGAAGTTCGCCGTGATCGGGGTCTCGATGATCGAGCCATCGGGCTTTGCCATCAAGCCGCGCATACCCGCCAACTGGCGAATCTGTGCAGCCGAGCCGCGCGCACCAGAATCAGCCATCATGTAAATGGCATTGAACGACTCCTGCGTGGTCACCTTGCCGTCTCGCGTGGTGACAGGCTCGGAACCTAGTTGCTCCATCATGGCTTTGGCCACCTGATCGCCAGCGCGGCCCCAAATATCGACCACCTTGTTGTAACGCTCGCCCTGCGTAACCAAGCCGGACGTGTATTGCGTTTCGATCTCTTTCACTTCGTGCTCAGCGGCACTGATGATGTCTTTTTTCTGCGGCGGTACCAGCATGTCGTCAATCGAAATCGACAGACCCGCGCGGGTCGCATAAGTGAACCCGGTATACATCAATTGATCGGTGAAGATGACCGTTTCGCGAATACCACAACGGCGGAATGCCGCGTTGATCAGCTTGGAGATTTCTTTTTTCTTCAGCGTTTTGTTGATGTACGGGAACGACAATCCCTGCGGCAAAATTTCCGAAAGAATCGCGCGACCAACGGTGGTCTCGTAGCGTTTCACGCGTGAGATGATTTCGCCTTTTTCGTCCTTGTCGGTTTCCTTGATGCGAACCGTGATCTTTGCGTTCAGCGAAACTTCACCGCAATCGTAGGCACGTTGTGCTTCGGCGACGTTGACGAACAATGAGCCTTCGCCCTTCGCGGCGACGCGTTCGCGCGTCATGTAATACAGGCCCAGCACGATGTCTTGCGAGGGAACAATGGATGGCTCGCCTGATGCCGGGAACAGCACGTTGTTCGACGCCAGCATCAAGGTGCGACACTCCATCTGTGCTTCCAGCGAGATCGGCACGTGTACCGCCATTTGGTCGCCGTCAAAGTCGGCGTTGAAGGCGGCACAAACGAGCGGGTGCAATTGAATTGCCTTGCCTTCGATCAGCACCGGCTCGAA
>JANMPY010000070.1:0-3281 GCA_031370095.1 Betaproteobacteria bacterium | reverse complement strand
AAATTGGAAAACCGGTGGCTATCTCGAACGTCTGCCGAACGACCCGTGGGGACGGCCATACCAATATCTCAATCCCGGCTTGAAAGGTGAGATCGATGTCTACAGCCTGGGAGCAGATGGCCAGCCGGGTGGCGAAGGGTCGAACGCCGATATCGGCTCTTGGAGTTTGTGATCGGTGTTTTCTCCACGACTAAAGCAGCGTGGTTTCACCCTCATCGAAATCATGGTGGTGGTGGTCATCATCGGCATCGCACTCACGGTTGCGGTGCCAAAGCTTTTTCCCAGCGATGAAGAATTGACGCGTCAGGACAGTGAACGCGTATTGGCGCTGCTGCAAGTGGCGCGCGATGAAGCCGCCTTTGGTGGTCGCACCGTTGCGGTTCGCCTCAACGATGCGCAGCTGGAATTTTTCGAACGCGATCCCGGCAATCCTGATTTGTGGAATCCATCGAGCTCGCCGGACTTGAAATCGCGCGCGCTGAATGGAAAAGT
Organism: Betaproteobacteria bacterium; assembly: GCA_031370095.1. GTDB lineage: Bacteria > Pseudomonadota > Gammaproteobacteria > Burkholderiales > Usitatibacteraceae > UKL13-2. The sequence goes on along the minus strand of JANMPY010000070.1, from coordinate 2,789 downwards.
GCGTGCGCAGTTGGCGGTTGCAGGTAATGCCATCGCTGACAAAGACGCACAGATTACATTCCTGCCGGTCGGTGTGAGCTTGCCGTTCGAGCTCACGTTGCAATCCACGTCCGCGCCGATCACCATCGTCGGCGATGCCATTGGCAACCTTCAATTGAAAGCCCGGTGAATGGAACGGGCACGCGGATTCACCCTCATCGAAGTGCTCATTGCGCTGGTGATATTGTCCATCGCATTAGCGGCTGCTGCGCGCGCGGCGAACATCGCAACGGTCGGTGCCGAAGAATCCAAGTTACGCACGCTGGCCACCTGGGCCGCGCAAAATCGCATCGCTGAATTAACCGCAACGCGCAGCTTTCCAGTTAGCGGGATTGCCACTGGGAAAAGTGTGATGGGCGGCATTGATTTTGAATGGCAGCAAACGTCGTCTGATACGCCCAATGCTGCGTTTCGCAAAATCGAGATGCGCGTGTACAGACCAGGTTTGCGTGTCATCGACCCACAAACACTGGTAAGCCTCACCGCGTACATGGTGCGCCCGGTCGGTGAGACGCCGTGATGCGCCGCCAGCGCGCGTTCACGCTGATCGAATTGCTGATCGCGATGGCCATATTTGCGGTGCTCGCCGTGATCTCGTATCGCACCCTCGATTCCTTGTTCAAAACGCGCGAGCATCTGAATGTGCAGAGCAGTCGGCTGCGTGATGTTGCGCTGCTGTTTGCGCGGCTGGAGAATGATTTTGCCGCCGTCGTTGCGCGTCGCGTCCGTAACGCCGATAACCAGGAAGACGCTGCGTTGCGACTGTCTCCGCTGCCACCCGCCGCAGAAGATGCGTCGCTGGTTTTTACGCGCGCGGGGTTTAGCGGCTCTGCGGGGGCTTCGTCCGGTCCGCAACGGATCGGCTATCGGCTCCGTGACGGCATCTTGCAATTGGTGATGTGGCCACATCTGGACATGGCACCGCGCATCGCGCCGCAGGTGTATTCGGCCTTGACCGGGGTGCGCGACGTGAAGTGGCGGGCGATGGATGGCGGCGGGAATTTCAACGCGGAATGGCGATCCTCGGCGGCGGAGAATGTGAATTCATTTCCGTGGGCCCTGGAGCTGTCGATCACACTCGCGACCGGCGAGCAGTACACGCGCCTGTTCGCCGTGTCGGCGGGGCATTGATGCTCACGATCAATCGCCAGCGCGGCACCGCCATCATCACGGCATTGCTGGTGGTGCTGCTCGCGGCCAGCGTCGCCGCGTTCCTGTTGGTGCAGCAGAGCCATGCGCTCACCCGCACCGCGCGCGCGACCGAGCGTGCGCAAGCGACGCTGTTCGCCCAGCCGATGCTGCAATGGGCGCGCGCGGCATTGTTTGAATTTCAAAAAAATACCAGCAGTGTCGATCTCACGCAGCGGTGGGCGCAACCAATCGGCGCGCAGCCGATTGAAGGTGCGTTGGCGAGCGGATTTTTTCGCGATGAAACCGGTCGATTCAATGTCAATAATCTCATTGGCATCGATGGCAAAAAAAGTGAAGCCGATGCCGAGATCTTCAAACGCCTGCTGCAAAATCTCGGTTTAAATATGGATCTCACCAATGCACTTATCGACTGGATCGACAAAGATGATGAGACCAGTTTTCCCGGCGGCGCAGAGGATCTCACCTATCTTGCGCTGCCACAGCCGTACCGCGCAGCGAACCGATCCATGCTGCAAATCGAGGAGCTGTACAGCGTGAAAGGATTCGATGTGGCGACGGTGACGAAATTGAAACCATTCATCACCACCTTGCCCGAACGCACGCGTATCAACATCAACACCGCGCCCGAAGAAGTGCTGGCAGCAGCCTTGCCCAAGCTCGACAAGGCCGCAATGGGCGAATTGATCAAACGCCGCATGACACAGCCGTTCAATACGTCAGACGGTGAGAAGGGAATGGGCGCGTATCTCAAAGACGCCGCACCTGCGGCAGCGCAATTAATGGACTTCAATAGCGGTTATTTTTCGATCACCCTGGGCATCACCACCGGCGGCACGCAACTAAGGCAATCGGCGTTGATGCAGCGTGTGATTGCGTCCGGGCAGACCAAGCCGACTGCGTGGCCACGTATAATTTGGGTGAAAGATGATTGATGGAAAACGCCATCGCGACTAATTGCGACGCACCATTTCGGCTAACGCGACATCAAACAAACTCAGGCAAACGCCTTGCAAAATCTCCAACTCCTTCTCCACATTCCCGATCTTTCAACGCTCGATGCGGCCACGCTGGTGTCATGGCAGTTGTTTGATCGTCAATCGAGATTGCTGCGCGAAGGTGCAAGTCCTTTAAGCCTCGACAACGCCGTGCCGCGCGCGGAACGCACGGTCATTGTCATTCCGGCGCGGCGCGTTGTCTGTATCGAAACGCCATTGCCGCCGGTATCCGCACAAAAACGCGACGCACTTTTACGCTACGCAATCGAGGACAAATTAACCATTGATCCCGCCACCGTACATGTGATCGTGCTGGGCCCATCCGCCGGGTCTAAGTCGAATACATATGTGGTCGCCGCAATTGATCGTGCATGGTTGTCGAACGTGTTGCGCTGGCTCAACAAGGCCGGTATTGAGGCCGCGCAGGCGGTCTCTGCTGCCGCGTTGATTCCCGCTGCCAATGGCGAATGGGGCCTGCAGCTCGACGGCACGCATGGCTTGGCGCGCAGGCCCGATGGTTTTGCCTACAGCTTTGATGTTGATGCGCGCGATGGCATCCCAATCGAGCCACCGTTTGCTTTAGCGCTCGCGTTAAAAGAAGCA